>NZ_JBZSYN010000078.1:0-13172 GCF_058622915.1 Thermohalobaculum sp.
GCAGGGGCGGAGATTGCGCTCCTGCGCTCGAGGCAAATGCCGGTTTTCCAGCGTGATATGTTTGATTCGCGGTGCCGCGTTCAAGTCCCGGGCGCTGGGAACGGCGCGGCCGGCGCTTCATTCCGGGCCCTGCCTCTCTAGATATGATGCGATGACGGCAGATCTCCGGCACCGCCTGCGAAACCTCGCCCAGTCCGTCCTGCTGCTCGGCGGCATGGCGGCGATCGGGGCGGTGTGCGTCTCGGCCTTCTTCGGTCCCGCCGGCGTGGTCTGGGCCGTGGTCGGTATTCTCGCCGGGTTCGTGCTTGGGCCGCGGATCCCGCGCGCGTATCTGCTGGGGCTCTACGGCGCGCGGCCGCTGGCGCCGGACGAGCTGGCCCAGGCGCAGCGCGCCCTCGAAGTGCTGGCGGACCGCGCCGGTCTGCCGGCGGTGCCGCGGCTGCACTATCTCCCCAGCGGGGTGCCGAACGCCTTCTCGGTGGGCGCGCCCGAGTCTTCGGCAATCGCGGTCAGCGACGGGCTCCTGCGGCTCCTTACCCTGCGCGAGTTCACCGGCGTGCTGGCCCACGAGGTCAGCCACATCATGCACCGCGATCTGTGGATCATGGGGCTGGCCGACGTGATGTCGCGGGTCACCGCGGTGATGTCGATGCTGGGCCAGTTCATCCTGCTGGTGAATCTGCCGCTGCTGCTGATCGGCGCGGTGACGGTGCCCTGGATCGTGCCGCTGCTGCTGCTGTTCGCGCCGACCCTCATGAGCCTGCTGCAGCTTGCCCTGTCGCGCTCGCGCGAGTTCGACGCCGATTTCGGGGCGGCGCGGCTGACCGGGGACCCGATGGGGCTGGCCCGGGCGCTGGAGAAGCTCGAGCGCCGACAGGGCAGCTTCTGGGAGGACATCTTGCTGCGCGGCCGCCGCATCCCCGACCCCTCGCTGCTGCGCACCCACCCGCAGACCGAGAGCCGGATCGAGCGGCTGCGCCGGATGGCCGGGCCGCGCGGCCCGGACGACGGGCCGCCGGCGCCGCCGATGGAGCTGCCGGGCTCGCTGGGCCGCGTCAGCCGCCCGGCCCGCATGCGCTGGCACGGGTTGTGGTACTGAGAATTTCGGGGTGCGCACATTGCACACGCTGTCAAGGCATTGATTTAACGGGATAAAAAATTTCCACAGGGTTTATGGTTAACGGCCCTCCCGCGGCCCATCCGCTGGCCCCTTGTGCGCGGCGATGAAGCCGCCGAGGAAGCTCTCCAGATTGGCGCCGAGCTCGGGGCAGAGATAGCCGCCCTCCTGCACGATCACGCTCGGCAGGCCCAGCGCCGCTACCGCCTCGGCGATTCGGGCGAAGCCCGGCGTGGTGACGGCGAGGCCGCCGAAGGGGTCGCCCTCGAACGGGTCGAGGCCGAGGGCCACGACCAGCACGTCCGGCGCGAAGGCGCGGATGCGCGCAAGCCCCGGCGCCAGGCCCTCGAGGAAACCGTCGTCGGCGGTGCCGCGCGGGATCGGCAGGTTCAGGTTGGCGCCCAGCCCCGCACCCTCGCCGCGCTCCTGCGCGTGGCCCCAGAAGAACGGGTAGTAGCGCGCCGGGTCGGCGTGGATCGAGATGGTGAGCACGTCGGCGCGGGCGTAGAAGATGCCCTGCGTGCCGTTGCCGTGGTGCAGGTCGACGTCGAGGATAGCGGGCCTGAGCCCCGCGCGCACGCAACGCTGGGCGGCGATGGCGGTGTTGTTGAGAAAGCAGAAGCCCCCAGCCAGATCGGCGAAGGCGTGGTGGCCGGGCGGGCGGCACAGCGCATAGGCCGCGCGCGCCCCGCCCAGCACCAGATCGGTGGCCGCCACCGCCGTCTGCGCGCTCCAGTAGGCCGAGTTCCAGGTCTCGGCCGAGATCGGGCAGGCGGTGTCGGCCATGTGGTAGCCGGCCTGCCCGACCGCCGAGGCCGGATAGGAGGCGGTGCGCCGGTCGGGGTGGATGTTGGGGATCACCTCCAGGGACGCGTCGGGGATGCGCTGCCAGCGCGTGTGGATGGTCTGCAGGAAGGCGAGGTATTCCGAGCTATGCACTGCCGCGATCGGGCCGAGGCCGTGATCGGCAGGGGTCTCGACGGCGAGGCCGAGCCGCTCCACGGCGCCGAGCAGCGCATCCACCCGGCCGGGCTGCTCCGGGTTGGGCTTCGGCGCGCCCGAGGAGAAGAAATGCCTGGGGTCGTGGGCGCGCTGGGCGCGGTGGTAGAGGACCTTCATGCCAGGTCTCCGAGCTTGCGAAAGGCGGGGCCCTCGATCGAGAAGGGCCGCTCGCCTGGGTCGGTGTGAAAGCCAAGCTTCGCGTAGAAGGCCAGGGCGCCCGGGTTGGTCTCGTGCGCCGAGAGCCTGAGATAGGCGGCGCCCCAGCTGGCTGCCGCCTCGCGCGCCACCGCGGCCAGCAGCGCGCGGCCGAGCCCCGTGGCGCGCGCGGCGGGCCGGATGTAGAGGTCCTGCACGTAGACGCCGGGCAGGGCGCGGAAGGTCGAGAACTCGGGGAAGTAGAGCGCCACGCCGAGCGCGTGGCCCGCCCGCTCGGCCAGCACCGCGTGGAACAGCGGCGCGGCGCCGAAGCCGTAGCGGGTGAGCGTTGCGGCGTCGCATCGGCCGCCGAACGGGGCGCCCAGCTCGCCTGCCATCTCTCTCAGCATCGCGGCCAGCGGCTCGGCATCGGCGGCCCCGGCGCGCCGGATCTCCGCGCCGCCCCTCGCGCCCGGTGTCGCCGCGCCTGCCGTCACGAGATCCAGAACGCCTTCTCGAGGTCGTGGAATTCGGAGACCGGCCCCTCGAACTTGTTGCGGCCGAGCTCGAGCACATAGACGTAGTCGGCGATCTTGAGCGCCTGGCGGATCTCCTGGTCGACCAGCAGGATGGTCAGGTTCTCGCGCTTGGTGAGGTTCGAGAGCATCTCATAGACCTCCTCGGCGAGCATCTTCGACAGGCCCGCCGTGGGTTCGTCGACCAGCAGCATGCGTGGCTCGGACATCAGGGTGCGCCCGATCTCGACCATGCGCTGCTGGCCGCCGGAGAGCTCGCCGGTGATCTGCCGGCGTTTCTCGCGCAGGACCGGGAAACGCTCGTAGTTCGCCTCGATCTTGGCGCGCACCTGGCGGCGGTCGCGCTTGAAGGTCCAGCCTCCGAGCTCGAGGTTCTCCTCCACCGTCATGTCCTTGAACACGCCGGGCTGCTGCGGGATGTAGGCGAGCCCCTTGAGGATGCGCCGGTGCGTGGGTACGTCGAGGATGCTGTCGCCCCCGAGCAGGATGTCGCCCTGGTTCGGGCGCAAAAACCCGAAGGCGGCCTTGAGCGCGGTGGACTTGCCCACCCCGTTGGCGCCGAGCACCGCGGTGATCTGGTCCTTGCGCGCCTTGAGGTTGACGCCCTGCAGGATGTTCAGGTCGCGGTAGTAGCCGACATGCAGGTCGACCATCTCGAGCACCACCTCGTCGGCGCCGTTCTCCATCACTGGCCCTCCGCGCCGGCCGGCCCGTCCGCCGCCTCGTCCGCGGCTGCGTCCTCCTCGGCGCCGAGATAGGCCTCGATCACCAGGGGGTCGTGCTTGACTGCGTCGGGCGGGCCGTCGGCGATCAGCTCGCCGAAATGCAGCACCAGCAGGCGCTGGCTGAGGCTGAAGATCGAGTCCATCTGGTGCGAGATGATGATGATCGCCTTGCCCGCCTCGTTCACCCGGCGGATATAGGCGTAGATGATCTCCATCAGCCGCGGGTGGACGCCGGCGAAGGGCTCGTCGAGGATGATCACGTCGGGGTCGAGCATCAAAAGGCGGCCGAGCTCCAGGAGCTTCTGCTGCCCGCCCGAGAGCGCCCGGGCGTATTCGTTGCGCAGGTGGTCCATGGTGAGGAACTCGAGCACCTCCATGGCCTTCTCGTGCGTGGTGTCGCGGTCCGACCGGCCCATGGCCAGAGAGGGGACGTAGAGGTTCTCGAGCACCGTCATGCGGCGGAAGGCGCGCGGCACCTGGAAGGTGCGCCCGAGCCCGGCGCGGGCCACCTCGTAGGGCTGCAGCTGGTCGATGCGCTCGCCGTTGAGATAGACCGTGCCAGTGGTCGGCTTGATGGCGCCGTCGAGCACATTGGTGAGCGTGGTCTTGCCCGCGCCGTTCGGGCCGATCAGGCCGATCAGCTCGGGGCCGTTGACCTCGAAGGTCACGCCCCTGAGCGCATGCAGCCCGCCGAAGCGCTTGTGCAGGTCGGTGACGACGAGGCGGATCATTGCGCGGGCTCCGCGGTGCCGGGGGCGAGGCGCTTCTCCACCGTCTCGCGCCCCACATGGCCGCGCGTGAAGTAGTCGATCAGCGGCGCGATCAGGCCGTTGCGCGCGAAGCGCAGGGTGAGCATCAGGATGATGCCGAAGAACACCAGCCGCCACAGCGACATGTCGATGGTAAAGCCGCCGATGCTGAAGCTGTTCCTGAGCACCTCGAGCAGGAACTCGAGGAAGATGGCGCCGAGCGCGGCGGCGACGAAGTTCTCGACGCCCCCGATCACGGCCATGGCGACCACCAGGCTCATTTGCAACAGGAACAGGTCGTTCGGCGTGACGATGCCCACATAGTAGCCCTGCACCGCGCCGGCGGCCGCGGCCATCATCGTGGTGATGACGAACACCAGTACCTTGTAGCGCGTGGTGTTGACGCCAAGCGCGGCGGAGGCGTCCTCGTCCTCGCGCAGCGCCCGCACGTAGAGGCCGAAGCGCGAATGCGCCAGCCAGGCAAGGATGGCGAGGCACAGCAGCAGCAGCCCGAACATCACGAAGTAGGGCGGGATCTTGTCGGTCTTGGTGAAATGGTGCCCGAAGATGGTGATGCCGTTATTGAACAGCGCCGGCATCTCCATGCCGGCCTGGCCTCGGGTGATCTCGATCTCGGCGCTTATGGCCGCCTTGAGGATCTCTGCGAAGCCCAGCGTGAACAGGGCGAGATAGGCGGCGCGCAGCCTGAGCACCAGCACGCCGACCAGGAAGCCGAAGAAGCCGCCCAAGAGCGTGCCGAGCAGGATGCCGAGCCAGGGCGGCATCGGCGTGGCATGGACCGAGCCCTTCCAGTGCGCCATCGCCTGGTGCAGGCAGTCCTGTGCCAGCGTCGTCGAGGTCACGCCGATGGCGTTGACGATCACCAGCCAGCTGTGCCCGATCTGGAACTCGGTGCACAGGCCGGTGGGCTGGGGCGAGATCCAGAAATAGTGGCTGACCAGCGCCGCCGTGTAGGCGCCGACGCCCATGAAGCCGATATGCCCGAAGGAGAACTGCCCCGCATAGCCCGCCAGCATCGACCAGCTCGACGCCAGGATGGCGTAGAAGAAGGCCGTGATGATGATGTGCATCATGTAGGGGTAATCGGTTCCCGTGTAGAAGAACGGGAAGCCCAGGAAGAAGCCGACGAGCGCCAGCCCCGCCAGATTCGGTACCTGGCGGCGCATCAGAACTTGCCGTGTGCGCCGCTGGCGAAGCGGCGGCCGAACAGGCCGGTGGGCTTGAGCAGCAGCGTCAGCGTGAGCACGATCATGCCGTAGGCCGGGATATAGGAGGCGGCCTTCTGGGCGTTGGGGATGCAGCCGGTGCCGGCCGCCTCCACCAGGCCGACCAGGATGCCGCCGATGAAGGCGCCGGGCAGCGAGCCCAGGCCCCCGAGCACCACGATGACGAAGGAGCGCAGCGCCGGGATGTTGCCGACCTGCGGCAGCCAGGAGAAGGCCTGCACCAGCATGGCGCCGGCGAGCGCGGCGATGGTGGCACCCAGCGCGAAGGCCAGCATGTTCATGCGGTCGGGGTTGATGCCGGCGATCGCGGCGGCGTCGCGGTCCTGGCTGACCGCGCGCAGCGCCTTGCCGGTCCAGGTGCGGTGCAGGAAGTACATCAGCGCCAGCAGCACCAGGATGCAGACCACCGAGGCGGTGAAGCGCGGGTTGGAGATGTACACCGTGTTGAACAGCTCGAGGCTGCCGCCCGTGGTGTGGATCAGCCAGTGGTTGTGGGCCGAGGGGAACCCGAAGCGCGGGAAGTCGATGTAGCGCTGCACCTTCTCCGGGTTGGCCCCGGCGGTCGCCTGCACGAAGTACTGCAGCGTGAAGGCGAGCCCGAAGGTGATCAGGATGCCGTACTCGATCGGCCGGTCGATGCGCCCGTCATACATCGGCGTGAGGAACAGCCGCTCGAAGATCGAGCCCAGCGCGAACACCACGGCGCAGGCCATCAGGATGGCGATCAGCGGCGGGATGCCGGGCATCCACACCGCGGTGATGTAGTACACCAGCATGCCGCCGATCATGTAGAACTCGCCATGGGCGAAGCTGACCACGCCCAGGATCGAGAAGATCAGCGACAGGCCCAGCGCCATGAAGCCGTAGATGATGCCGATGACGACGCCGTTGGTGAACTGCGAGGCGACGAACGATCCGCTGGTGACGCAGATGTTGTTGGGGTGCGTGAGCGAGAAGGCGGCGGCGAGCAGCAGCACCGCGGCCATGCCCGGGATGACGATCAGCGAGGAGGTGATGCGCGGCGTGGCGTACCACAGCGGCAGCAGCCCGACGGGCCCGAGCGCGGAGCCGACCATCGCCCCGACCAGCACCGTGTTGGTGGTGTCGAGGTCACGCGCCAGATAGCGCCGGCGCGTGCCGAGACTGCCGACGACCCCCCAGAACACCATCCAGAGGATCACCCACCAGAATACGCTGGGATCGAGCACAGGCCGTTTCTCCCCCCTGTCGGTACGCGGCTTTGCCCCTGGAGGGCGAAAGCGCCGGGGCGCTCCCGCCCTCCGGCGGGACGGACCTTACTTCTTGTTCACCCAGATCGGATTGCCGGTCTTGTAGGTGCCTGGGTAGACGATGGTGGCGTCGGCCGAGCTCTGGCCCTTCTTCTGGTACTGGATCATGGTGATCGCGACGTCGGGCCACTGGTGCCACCACTCGTTGCCCTTGCCGTCGACGCTGGGATCCTTCTCGGTACCGTAGGGGAAGTAGATCGTGCCGAGGGTGCCCTTGTACTTGATGTGCTGCAGCGCGTTGACGATGGCGTCGCCCTTGGTCGACTTCGCCTTGTTGATCGCCGCGGCGAGAATGCCGATCGAGTCGTAGGCCTCCATGGCGTAGCTCTCGACCGCGGTCTTGCCAGTCTTGGCCTTGTACTCCTTGGCGAAGGCCTTGGCCTGGGCGTTGTACTGGCTCTCGGGCAGGCCGATGCGCTCGATGAAGGCGTCGTTGCCGTCCGGCACGTTCTTCCAGTAGGCGTTGTCGACCAGGGCGTCCTGGCCGGTCTGGAACGGGATGTCCTGCGGGCCGATGCCGGCATCCGCCGCCTGCTGGGTGAAGTTGTAGGCGGCCTCGCCGGTGGCCAGCGTGATGATCATGTCCGGGTTCTGGGCGCGGATGCGCTGGACGATGCCGGCATAGTCCTGGGTGCCGATGTCGACCGAGAAGGTCACCGAGTCGATGCCCTTGGTCTTGAGGCCGTCGGCGGTCTCCTTGGCCGCGGGAATGCCGTAGTCGGTGTTCTCGGTCAGGATCGCGACCTTCTTCACGTTGGGCACGGTCGAGGCGAACTGCCAGATGATGTTCGATGCCCAGGAACTCAGGGGCGCGATGCGGAACACGTATTTCTGCTTGTCGCCGGTGATCGTGTCGTTCCAGGTCTCGGCATAGACCACGGGAACATGGCGCGCGTTGGCGACGTCCTTGGACGCCACGCCGACGGAGCTGTGATAGCCGCCGCCGACGGCGACCACGCCGTCCTGGGTGATCAGCTTCTCCATCACCGCCTTGCCCTTCTCGGGCAGGCCCTCGGTGTCGCCGATCACCACCTCGATCTTGCAGCCGAGCACGCCGCCGGCCTTGTTGATGTCGTGCTGGGCGATCAGCATGGCCGAGCGCATCGCCTCGCCGCCGACCACGGTGCCGGGGGCGGTGAGCGGCGCGAGGCCGCCGATCTTGATCGGGCAATTGGCTGCGGAGGCGGTCCCGGCCAGGCCGAACGCGGCCACGGACGCGAGCAGCAGACTCGTGAGAGATGTCTTCATGGTGCTGTCCTCTCCCTGTGAACATGCGAGGCGTTTTCCGCCCCTGGTGCTGTGATTGGGTCGGGCAGCACATGGCCGTCCCCCCTGGCGGCATATAAGCAGGGAAAGCGACGTTGCACAAGCAAGCTTCCAGGCGTCATTTTCGTGCTCGCAAGCGACACCTGTGCGGGAAGGGGAGCCATGGCCGAGCGCTGCGACATCCTGGTGATCGGCGCGGGGATTGCCGGCGCCTCGGTGGCCCACGCGCTGGCCCGCGACGCCTCGGTCATCGTGCTCGAGCAGGAGAGCCAGCCTGGCTACCACACCACCGGGCGCTCGGCCGCCCTGTTCACCGAGGCCTACGGCAACCTGGCGATCCGGCGCCTGACCTCGGCCGGCCGCGCCTTCTTCGAGGCGCCGCCCGAGGGGTTCGCCGAGCATCCGCTGCTGAGCCCGCGCGGCACCTTGTTCATCGCCCGCGACGACCAGCTTGGCGCGCTCGATCGGGCGCTGGCCGAGACGCCTTCGGCGGCGGAGGTGTGCCGCCTTGCGGGCGCCGAGGCGGTCGAGGTCAATCCCGCGCTCGACCCCGACTACGTGGCCGGGGCGCTCTACGAGCCCACGGCCGAGGACATCGACGTGCACGCGCTGCATGGCGGCTTCCTGCGCGGGCTGCGCCGGCGCGGCGGGCGGCTGGTCACGGGCGCGCGGGTCGAGGCGCTGGCGCGCGCGGGCGGCGAATGGACCGCCGGGACGCCCGTGGGACGCTTTGCGGCGCCCGTGGTGGTGAACGCGGCAGGCGCCTGGGCCGACGTGGTGGCGGAGCTGGCCGGGCTGCGCCCGATCGGCCTGGTGCCCAAGCGCCGCACCGCCTTCACCTTCGACCCGCCCGAGGGCTGGGAGATCGCCGCCTGGCCCGCGACCATCGACATCGACGAGCGGTTCTATTTCAAGCCCGACGCCGGCCGTATCCTTGGCTCACCCGCCGACGAGACGCCGTCGCCGCCCTGCGACGCCCAGCCCGAGGAGCTGGACATCGCCATCGGCGTCGACCGGATCGAGACCGCGACCCGGCTGACCGTGCGCCGGCTGGCGAGCAGGCGGGCGGGGCTGAGGAGCTTTGTCGCCGACAAGACGCCCGTGGCCGGCTTCGATGACGACTCGGAGGGGTTCTTCTGGCTGGCCGGGCAGGGCGGCTACGGCATCCAGACCTCGCCGGCGATGGCGCGGGCGGCCGCGGCGCTGATCACCACGGGCGACCTGCCCGCGGACCTGAAGGCGCGCGGCCTGGAGACGGCGACGCTGGCGCCCGGGCGGCTGCGCTGAGCGCGAAACCCCCTTCCCGGCGGCATGCGATCTGCTAGGGATAAGGCACACGGCAGCACGGGGAGGAACGTCATGGTCCAGGCGGGGAACAAGGTCATCATCACCTGCGCGGTGACGGGCTCGATCCACACGCCCAGCATGTCGCCGCACCTGCCGGTGACGCCCGACGAGATCGCGGCCGATGCGGTGGCCGCGGCCGAGGCGGGCGCGGCGATCCTGCACCTGCACGCGCGCGATCCCCAGACGGGCAGGCCCTCGCCCGACCCCGACGTGTTCATGCGCTTCCTGCCGCGCATCAAGCAGCAGTCAGGCGCGGTGATCAACATCACCACCGGCGGCGGGCAGGGCATGAGCGTGGACGAGCGCATCGCCGCCGCCGTGCGCGCCAGCCCGGAGATGACCTCGCTCAACATGGGCAGCATGAATTTCGGCCTGTTCCCGATGCTGAACCGCTATGCCGAGTTCCGGCACGAGTGGGAGCGCCAGCATCTGGAGTCGTCCAGCGACTGGATCTTCCGCAACACCTTCGCCGACATCGAGCGCATCCTCAAGGAGCTGGGCGAGGGCCACGGCGTGCGCTTCGAGTTCGAGTGCTACGATGTGGGCCACCTCTACACGCTGGCGCATTTCCTCGACCGCGGGCTGGTCAAGCCGCCGCTGTTCGTGCAGACGATCTTCGGCATCCTGGGCGGCATCGGCCCCGACCCCGAGAACGTCATGCACATGCGGCGCATCGCGGACAAGCTGTTCGGCGCGGACTACCGCTGGTCGATCCTGGCCGCCGGGCGCCACCAGATGCCGCTGTGCAGCATGGCCGCGACCATGGGCGCGAATGTGCGCGTGGGGCTGGAGGACAGCCTCTATCTGGGCAAGGGCAAGCTGGCCGAGTCGAATGCCGACCAGGTGGGAAAGATCCGGCGCATCCTCGAGGAGCTTTCGCTCGAGATCGCCACGCCCGACGAGGCGCGCGAGATGCTGAGCCTGAAGGGCGCGCACCAGGTGGCGTTCTGACCCTGTAGCAACGAGGACACGAGACATGCCCGAGCGCGCCAACGAGCGGATCGTCTATTTCAACGGCGAGTACATTCCCGAGAGCCAGGCGCTGGTGCCTTTCCGCGACCGCAGCGTCATCTTCGGCGACGGCGCCTTCGACATGACGCGCACCTTCCACAGCCGCATCTTCAAGCTCGATGAGCATCTCGAGCGGTTCTACCGCACGCTCAGGGCGCTGAGGCTGGACCCGACCATGCCGAAGGACAGGATGGCCGAGATCAGCCGCACGGTGGTGGAGCGCAACCTGCATCTGCTGGACGAGGGCGAGGACTACTGGCTGGGCCAGCGCATCACGCGCGGCGTGCACAAGGCCAAGGGAGACAACTGGCCGCATTACGGCCCGACCGTGATCATCGAGTGCCAGCCGATCCCGCTGGCCGCGCGCGCCCATCTCTACCGCGACGGCATCCAGGTGGTCACGCCCTCGGTGCGCCGGGCGCCGCCCGAGGTGCTGACGCCCCGGGCCAAGAGCCACAACTACCTCAACCTGGTCATGGCCGATCTGGAGGTGCACGCGCAGAACCCCGACGCCTGGGCGATCCTGCTCGATGTGAACGGCAACCTGTGCGAGGGGCTGGGCTCGAACATCTTCCTGGTGCGCGACGGCGAGCTCATGACCCCGCGCGAGAAGTTCGTCCTGCCCGGCGTCAGCCGGCAGACGGTGATCGACCTGGCGGCGAAGCTCGGCATCCCGTTCCGCGAGGCCGACCTCGACCTCTACGACGCCTACAACGCCGATGAGGGCTTCATCACCTCGACCAGCCTGTGCATCTGTCCGATCGCCAGCATCAACGGGGTGGAGACCACGGCCGGCGCCTACGGGCCGGTGACCCAGCGTCTGATCGACGCCTACAGGGAGATGGTCGACTGCGACTTCGTGCGGCAATATCTGGACAGGCTTGACCCGGACAAGCCGGGCTGAGGCGCGCGTCGCTCACTCGCGCCCCGGCATGCTGCGGATGGTCACGTCGCGGCGGGGGAACGGGATCTCGACATCGGCCGCCTTGAGCGCGTCCCAAAGCGCGAGGAAGACCTCGCCGCGCACGTTGGTCAGCCCGCCCGAGGGGTCGCGGATCCAGAAGCGCAGGATGAAGTCGATCGAGAAGTCGTTGAATGCGGTGAGGTGGCACACCGGCGGCGGCTGCTCGACCACGCGGCGCACTGTCTTGGCCGCCTCGACCGCCAGCTTGCGCACCATGTGCGGGTCGGAATCGTAGCTGACGCCGAAATTGATATCGAGCCGGATCAGCTCGCTCGAATGCGACCAGTTCACCACCTGGCCGGTGATCAGGTCCTCGTTCGGGATCAGGTACTCGCGTCCGTCGCGGGTGACGACCGAGACGTAGCGGGCGCCGAGCTCGGCGATCCAGCCGAAGGTCTCGCCCAGCGAGATCACGTCGCCCGGCTTGATCGACTTGTCGAGCAGCAGGATCACTCCGCTGACCAGGTTCGACACCACCTTCTGCAGGCCAAACCCGAGGCCGAGACCGACGGCGCCCGAGAACACCGCCAGGCTGGTCAGGTTGAAGCCGACCGACTGGATCGCGATGACGATGGCGAAGGCGTAGACGAAGAAGCGGAACAGCTTGTCGGTCAGCACCTTCATCGAGGGCGAGATGTCGTCGGCCCTGTCGACCCGGCGCTTGACGACGGCGCTGCTCCAGCTCGCCGCCGCGAACAGCACCGCCAGGGTGATCACGGCCTTGACCACGATCAAGAGCGAGATGCGGATATCGCCGATGTTGATCGCGATGCGGTCGAGCAGGTTGGTCGCCTGGGTCATCATGCCCAGCACATGGAGCGTGACGACGACCCAGGCGCCCCAGGTGACGACCGTCCTGAGAACGCGGTTGCGCACCACCAGCGAGGCGATCGAGACGAAGGCCCAGGCGGTGGCGAGGCTGGCGACGAGCGCGACCACGTAGCTGCGGCTCGGCCAGGTGGTCACGGCGCGGAGCACCGGCACCGTGCTCCACGCCAGCACGATGAAGATCAGCACGCGCATGTGGCGCGCGAGCACGACGAGCAGGCGGAGGACCCTCTTGTTCATGTTCCTGAGGCTGCGCATCCAGGCCTCGAGCCGCGGGGCCAGCGCGCGGGCGGCGAGGTGGGCGAGCACGAACAGGGCGAAGACGATGGCGAGCTGGTAGAGCCTCCAGGGCTGCGCCAGCTCGATGACGAAGTTCCGGAGGGTGGCCAGAAGCCCGTGGAACGTGGCGATCAGTCCGCTTCTATTCATGCCGGGGGCACTCTGTCAGCGCCGCGCGCAGCGCGGCGCCCTGGGTTTGGCGGGGCGAGATCGGCGCGTGCACCATGCACCTCCGCGGCCGGGCGGTCCTGGGCCGAATCATACGGGAAAATCCCTCCGTTGAAACGTCTTGCGCCGCATCCACCCGCGCATCGGCGTCTCCCGGGGTGGCATCGGGGGCTACCGGAGGCTAACCTGCGGCCCGTCCCGGAAGCCAAGCGAGCACCGAGCCTGCCATGAGCGCGCTGCGTCTGCCGGAACTGCTGCTGGTCGCCGCCTACCTCGCCGGCACCTTCGCGCTGGCGCTGCGCTTCGGCCGGCCGCGCGGCGGCGCGCAGGACACCGGATCCTATTTTCTCGCCGACCGTGCGCTGCCTTGGTACCTGATCGGCTTTTCCTACTACGCCTCGAACATGTCCGGGGCGAGCTTCGTCGGGCTGATCGGCGCCTCCTACGCCTATGGCATCACGGTCTTCCACTATGAATGGACGGCGGCGCTGGTGCTGGTGATGATGGCC
>NZ_JBZSYN010000079.1:0-44384 GCF_058622915.1 Thermohalobaculum sp.
GCCCAGCCCGGCCAGCCGCGCTCGGCGCGCATCGCGGGGTCGAGCCAGTCGGGCAGCTCGGGCAGTTTCGTCAGCGCCCCGGCGACGGCACGCGAGACCCTGCGCTGGGTCAGCCCCTCGGTCAGCGGATAGACCGGCTCGAAGGGCGCCAGACCCTCGGCCTCGGCCTCGGTGAGGATCAGGTCGGGATGGGCCATCTGCAGCCGCCCGTCATAGAACTCGACGCGGCCCGAGATCACGCGGCGGGCGCCCGAGGGCAGCGCGCGCGCCAGCCAGTCGGCCCTGGCGTGGAAGAACACCAGCTCGAACCAGGTGCCGCCCCCCTGCACCTGCACGCGGTAGGGCGCGGACTTGCGCCGCGGCGGGACGTGCTGGCCGACGGTGGCCAGCACCGTGACGGTCTCGCCGGAATCGACGCCGATCAGGCTGTCGCGCAGACGCCGGTCGACCACGCCGTTGGGCAGGTGAAAGATCAGGTCGACGATCCGCGTGATGCCCAGCCGCGCGAAGGTCTCGGCGGTGCGGGCGCCGACGCCCGGCAGGCCGGTCAGGTCGGCGAAGAGCGGGAACAGGATCTCGGGGCGCGGCATCGGCGGAGGATGCGCGGGGCCGTCCGGCCGATCAAGCGCCGATCAGCTTGAGCCAGGCCTCCTCGTCGATCACCTCGACGCCGTGCTTCTCGGCCTCGCGCAGCTTCGAGCCGGCGCCGGGGCCGGCAATCACCAGATCGGTGTTGCCCGAGACCGAGCCCGAGACCCTGGCGCCGAGCGATTCGGCCCGCGCCTTGGCCTCGGCGCGCGTCATGCGCTCGAGCGTGCCGGTGAACACCACGGTCTTGCCGGCGACCGGGCTGGAGGTGGCGGCTGGCGCCTCGGCCGCGTCAGGCGTGACATGGGCCGTGAGGTGGTCGAGCGCACGGCGGTTGTGCGCATCGGCGAAGAACGCGATCACCGCCTCGGCCATGACCTCGCCCACCCCGTCGATGGAGAGCAGGTGCTCGCGCGCGGCCTCGTCCTCGGCCGCCTTCATCATGGTCTCGGCGAAGCTCTCCCAGGTGCCGAAGGTGCGCGCGAGCATGCGCGCGGTGGTGTCGCCCACATGGCGGATGCCGAGCGCGAAGATGAAGCGCGCGAGCGGCACCCGGCGGCGTTGGCGGATGGCCCGGAACAGGTTCTCGACGGACTTCCCGTTCGTCGGCCGGCCCTTGTCGTCGCGCCGGTAGAGGTCGATCTCGCCCTTCTCCTGGCGGGCCTCCAGCGTGAAGATGTCGGCGGGCTCGTTGATCAGCCCGTCGGCGTGGAAGGCCTCGATCTGCTTGGTGCCCAGCCCGTCGATGTCCAAGGCCCCGCGCGAGACGAAATGCTTGAGCCGCTCGACCACCTGCGCCGGGCAGGTCAGCCCGCCGGTGCAGCGGCGCACCGCCTCGCCCGCCTCGCGCACCGCCGGGCTGCCGCAGGCGGGGCACGTGATCGGGAACGCGTAAGGTTTTGCGTGTCGCGGCCGCTTGTCGAGGTCGACGTCGAGCACCTTGGGGATCACGTCGCCGGCGCGGTAGACGATCACGGTGTCGCCGATGCGCAGGTCCCTGCCCTCGCGGATCGGGTTGCCCTGTGCGTCGCGGCCGGCGATGTAGTCCTCGTTGTGCAGCGTGGCGTTGGAGACGACGACGCCGCCGACGGTCACGGGCCTGAGCCGCGCGATCGGCGACAGCGCGCCGGTGCGCCCGACATTGATCTGGATGTCCTCGAGCACCGTCCAGGCGCGCTCGGCGGGGAACTTGTGCGCGATGGCCCAGCGCGGCGCGCGGCTGACATAGCCCAGGCGCTCCTGCAGGTCGAGCCGGTCGACCTTGTAGACCATGCCGTCGATGTCGTAGCCGAGCTCGGCGCGGCCCTTCTCGACCTCGCGGTAATGCGCGACCAGCGCCGCGCCCGAGTCGCAGCGGCGCGTGAGCGGGTTGACCGGTACGCCCCAGCCCTCGATGGCGGCGAGCACCCCCGACTGCGTCTCGGCCGGCATCGCAGAGACCTCGCCCCAGCCCCAGGCGAAGAACCTGAGCGGCCGCCTGGCCGTGACCTGCGGATCGAGCTGGCGCAACGAGCCGGCGGCGGCGTTGCGCGGGTTGGCGAAGACCTTGTCGCCGCGCGCCTCCTGCCGGGCGTTGAGATCGGCGAAATCGTCATGGCGCAGGTAGACCTCGCCACGGACCTCGAAGACCTCCGGCGCCGCGCCCTTCAGCCGGTTGGGGATTTCCTCGATGGTGATGGCGTTTGCGATGACATTCTCACCCTCGTAGCCGTCGCCACGCGTGGCCGCCTCGACCAGCACCCCGTTCTCGTAGCGCAGCGAGAGGGAAAGCCCGTCCATCTTCGGTTCCGACGTGAATTCAATGACTTCTTCCTTCAAATTAAGAAATCGCCTTATCCTTTGGATGAAATCCTCGATTTCCTCTTCCGAAAATGCGTTTCCCAGCGTCAGCATCGGCACCCGGTGGCGCACCTTGCGGAATCCCTCCGACGGGGGCGCGCCGACCCGCCGGGTCGGGCTGTCGGCGTGCGCGAGCTCGGGGAAGGCGGCCTCGAGCGCGGCGAGCCGGCGCTTCAGCGCGTCGTACTCGGCGTCGGAGACCAGCGGCGCGTCCTCGGTGAAATAGGCGCTGTTGTGCTTGTCGAGCTCGGCGCTCAGCCGGGCGATCTCGGCGGTCGCCTCCTCGCTCGAGAGGTCCCGCGGCGGCTGGTCCGCCATGTCATGCCTCGTCCTGGAGCGCCTCGGCGCGCGTCTTGCCGGTGACCTCGAGCGCCAGCGCCGCGCTCATGAAGCGGTCGAGCGCGCCATCCAGCACGCCTTGCGTGTCCGAGGTCTCGACGCCGGTGCGCAGGTCCTTCACCATCTGGTAGGGCTGCAGCACATAGGAGCGGATCTGGTGGCCCCAGCCGATGTCGGCCTTGCCGGCCTCGAGCTCCTCCTGCTTCTCCCGCCGCTTCTTCATCTCCAGGTCGTAGAGCCGCGCACGCAGGGCGGCCATGGCGTTGGCGCGGTTCTGGTGCTGCGACTTCTCCGACGAGGTCACCACGATGCCGGTCGGGATATGCGTCATGCGCACGGCCGAATCGGTCTTGTTGACGTGCTGGCCGCCGGCGCCCGACGAGCGGTAGGTGTCGACCCGGATGTCGCCCGGATTGATGTCGATCTCGATGGTGTCGTCGATCACCGGATAGACCCAGACCGAGGAGAACGAGGTGTGCCGCCGCGCCTGGCTGTCGAAGGGCGAGATGCGCACCAGCCGGTGCACGCCGGACTCGGTCTTCAGCCAGCCATAGGCGCTGTCGCCCCTGACCTGGTAGGTCACCGACTTGATGCCGGCCTCCTCGCCCGGGGTCTCGGCCATCAGCTCGACCTTGTAGCCGCGCTGCTCGGCCCAGCGCACATACATGCGCGCCAGCATCGCCGCCCAGTCGCAGCTCTCCGTGCCCCCTGCCCCGGCGTGGATTTCGAGATAGGCGTCGTTGCCGTCGACCTCGCCTGAGAGCAGCGCCTCGATCTCCCTCTGCGCCGCCTCGTCGCGCAGGCGGGCCAGCGCCTGCTCGGCCTCGGCGACGATCTCCTCGTCGCCCTCGGCCTCGCCCAGCTCGATCAGCTCGACGTTGTCCTTGAGCGCGCCGGCGAGCGCCTTGTAGCCGGCGATGGCGTCGTCGAGCTTCTGGCGCTCGCGCATGATCTTCTGGGCGTGCGCCGGGTCGTCCCACAGCCTGGGGTCCTCGGCGCGGGCGTTCAGCTCCTCCAGCCGGTGCTCGGCCGTGTCCCAGCCCAGCCGCTGGCGCAGAAGCTCCAGCGACTTCTCGGTCTCCTCGACGACGGCTTGCGCTTCGGCCTTCATGCCCGCTCCGCGATCGCTCCCGCACGCCGCCTAGATATAGGCGGCGCGGGGCGAGGTAAAGCGGCGCCGGGGCCGGTGCTAGCGCACCTCGAGCGGCCTGTCGGAATAGACGCGTCCGGTGCGCGTGTTGAGGAAGCGCACGCGGTAGGTCCCGCGCCGGTCGGGGGCGCGCAGCACGGCCGAGCGGGTGTCTCCACCGGCCGAGGGCGCCGCCGAGGCCAGCACCGCGCCGGTCTTGGGATCGACGACCTCGAAGGCCTGCCCCGGCTCCAGCGTGCCGTACCACATGGCCTTGAATGTCTGGCCCGGCGGCACGCGCATCGGCAGGCCCATCCAGCTGCTCGACGGCCCGACCATGACGCTCAGCGCGCGCAGCACCGCGCCGCGGCCGTCCACATAGCGCAGCAGGTATCTCCCGGGCTGGGCCGGGGCGTGGATCACCGTGGCGTTCCAGCCCGAGGGCTTGCCCTTGAGCGCGGCCTGCGACACTACCTTGCCGCTCGACGGATCGACGATCTGCAGCCTATCGCCCCGGCCTGCCGGGCCCTGCCAGCGCACCTTGCCGGGAACCCCGGCGCTGAAACGCTCGGGCACCGACAGCACGATCGGCACCGCCGCCACGTCCAGGCTCCTGCGCGCCAGAATCGCGCCCGAGGCCGACATGTAGCGCAGCTCGTAGCTGCCCGGGACCCTGGGCGCCGTGATCGGCACGCTGGTGCCGCGCACCTCGCCGCCGGCCAGCATGCTGCCGCGGCCGCCCTGCGTGACCGGTCCCCAGATCTCGAGCCGTCCGCCGGGCGCGGCCCCGGCGATGACTACGTTCACATGCGCCCCCGGATCGACGGTCGACGGCGCCTCGATGGTTGCCGCGGCGGCCTCGACGATCGGGGCCTGGGCACGCGGCACCTGCATGGCCCCCCCGAGCGCCGGCACGAACGCGGCGCCCGCGAGGCAGGCGACAAAGACGGCTGAGCGGTACATGGCGAACTCCCTTTTGCGGGCGAATGCGCAACGGCATTGTAGCTCAACGGCTGCTGAAACGCATGATGGCGCGATCGGGTTCCGGCCCCGCGGGCCGCTCCCGAGGACTCCCCCCCCCGGGGATTGCAGCCGGGAGCCGGCACAGGAAACCGCCCGCCGGCTCCAGGCCGGGGAGAAGAGACCGCTGACCGTAGATGGGCCGCCGGCCCGCTCAGTAAATGCCGCCGGTGGTCACGCCGACGCTGCCCTGGCTCGGGGGCGTCGGCGCGCGAATGTCGCCCTGGCCCGAGGACGGGGGCTGCTGGATCACCGGCTGGCTGCCGGGCGGCTGGCTGCTGGCGTTGATGTCGGTGATGTCATTGCTGCTCACGCCCGCGAACAGCGATTCGTCGCCGGTCAGGGCCACCACGGTGTCATAGACGGCGGGCTCGGTGCCGGCGCGGAAGATCTCGTCGATCACGTTGGGGCCGGAGGCATCGTCGGGCAGGCGCTCGCCGGTCTTCTCGTCGATCTTGGCCATGACGATCGAGCCGTCGGGTGGCTTGCGGAACTGGCCCGGGCTGCGGTCCTTCATGGCTGCGACGATGAACTCCTTGAACACCGGTCCGCACAGCGTTCCGCCATAGGCGTGCCGGCCCATCGGGGTGGGGGTGTCATAGCCGATGAAGCAGCCGGCCACCATGTCCGGCGTATAGCCGATGAACCAGGCGTCGCGGGCATCGTTGGTGGTGCCGGTCTTGCCCGCGACGGGGAAGCCCAGATCGCCGACTGTCTGCGCCGCGGTGCCGCGCTTGACCACCCCCTCCATCATCGAGACGATCTGGTAGGCGGTCACCGGGTCCATGATCTGCACCCGCTTGTCATAGAGCTGCGGCAGGTCGCCCGGCACGTACTGGGCCGCCTTGCAGCCCACGCATTTGCGCGGATCGTGCGAATAGAGCGTGTGGCCATAGCGGTCCTGCACGCGGTCCACCACGGTGGGGCGCACCTTCTTGCCGCCATTGGCGAACGTGGCGTAGGCGCCGACCAGGTCGTAGAGCGTGGTCTCGCCCGCGCCCAGCGCATAGGACAGGTGATAGGGCATGTTCTTGTAGACGCCGAAGCGCTCGGCATAGTTCGCCACCCGGTCCATGCCGATCGCCTGCGCGATGCGCACGGTCATCAGGTTGCGCGACAGCTCGAGCCCGCGCCGCATCGGCGTGGGGCCGAGGTAGTGGTGCTCGGCGTTCTGCGGCCGCCACGGCTGCTGGCCCGGCTGGCGCACCACCACGGGGGCG
This sequence comes from Thermohalobaculum sp., assembly GCF_058622915.1. Lineage (NCBI taxonomy): Bacteria > Pseudomonadati > Pseudomonadota > Alphaproteobacteria > Rhodobacterales > Paracoccaceae > Thermohalobaculum > Thermohalobaculum sp. The sequence continues at coordinate 6,136 of NZ_JBZSYN010000079.1, forward strand.
TCGAGCACGATGGTCGCCGGCGTGTAGCCGGCATCCAGGGCCGCCGCATAGACGAACGGCTTGAAGGCCGAGCCGGGCTGGCGCTTGGCCTGGGTGGCGCGGTTGAACACGCTGGCGTCATAGGAGAAGCCGCCCTGCATGGCGAGCACGCGGCCCGAAAACGGGTCCATCGCCATGAAGGCGCCCTGCACCTTGGGGATCTGCTCCAGCCGCCAGGACTTGCCGTCCTGGCCATGCGCGACATAGACCACGTCGCCCGGCTGCCACAGGTCCGAGGCGCCGTGCGGCGTCGACTTGGTGCCGCCATGCTCGACCGCCTTGATCCAGCCCCGCTCGGCCGCGTAGCTCAGCCGCCCCGTGGTGTCGCCGCCGGCCTGCTCGATGCCGACCTTGGCCCCCTTGCCGTCGACGCTGAGCACCACGGCGGGGTGCCAGCCGTTGATGTCGCGCGGCACGTCCGTGCCCGCGAGCAGCTTCTGCCAGTCCGGCGCGCCGCCTTGCGCGATCTTCTCGATCCGCGCCTGGGGGCCGTGGTAGACGCCCCTGCCGCGGTCGTAGTGCTCGAGTCCGTGGCGCAGCGCCTGCCGGGCCAGCTTCTGCAGCTCCGGGTCGAGGGTCGAGCGGATGGTCAGCCCGCCCTCGTAGAGCTTCTTCTCGCCCAGCTCGTCGATCATCTGGCGCCGCACCTCGCCGCTGAAGTAGCTGGGCTTGGCCTCGGCCAGCATCGGCGGCGGCGCCTTGCCGATGATGGTGTCGAGCGGACTGGCCTCGGCGGCCTTGGCCTGGGCGCGCGTCAGATAGCCGTTCTCGGCCATCTGCTCCAGCACGTAGTTGCGCCGCGCCACGGCCGCATCGTGGTCGCGGATGGGATTGAGGTACGAGGGCTCCTTCGGCAGGGCCGCCAGATAGGCCGCCTCGGCCGGCGTCAGCGCCTGAAGCGACTTGCCGAAATAGGTCTGCGCCGCCGCGGCGACGCCATAGGTGTTCTGCCCCAGGAAGATCTCGTTGAGATAAAGCTCGAGCACCTTGCTCTTCGGCATGGCCTTGGAGATGCGCACCGCGAGGATCGCCTCCTTGACCTTGCGCTCGACGCTGCGCTCGTTGCCGACCAGGAAGTTCTTCATCACCTGCTGGGTGATGGTCGAGGCCCCCGACAGCCGCACGTTGTGGCCCTCGAGATGCCCGATCGCATAACGCCCCACCGCCTTGAGGATGCCGACCGCGTCGATGCCCGGATGGGTGTAGAAGTGCTTGTCCTCGGCCGAGATGAAGGCATCCTTGACCAGCTTCGGCACTTCCTCGATCGGCACGAAGATCCGCTTCTGGTGGTAGTACTGGGCGATCACCGTGCCGGTATCGTCATAGACCCGGCTGATCAGCGGCGGGCTGTAGTCGGCCAGTTCGGCCGTGTTCGGCAGGTTGCGGTCGTAGACATAGACCACCGCCGCGATGCCGCCGATGGCGAACATGAAGCTGTTGGCGGCAAAGCTGAAGAGGGTGCCGAGGAATTTGAGCATGTCGTCGAGTCTGTCTTCCTTGCGCCGCCCCGCCGGGCGTCCCGCTTGCCAACGCGGCCGGCCGCTGCTCGGTTCCGTTGCGCGCCGCCTCGCTGCCGGCGCATGGCCTTGCGGCGGGCTCGTGACCGGGCGGTTTAGTCGATTCCCGGGCGGGGCGCCACCACTACGCGCGGGCGCGGGCGGTCAAAACAGGTGGGCAAATCCGCGCAGGCGGAAAGTTACCAAATCCGCGCAGGCGGAAAGTTACCACGTGCGGCCCGCAGGCGAAATTCCGTTTGTCACGATGCCGCCGTTTCATTATATGCTCGCGGTGGGCCAAGCGGCCCGGACCTTCTCAGGACGGCCCTGAGGATACACCCAAAGCCGGGTTCGGTGCGTCTCACCGGCTCCGGCGCGGCATGAATTGCGCGCAGGTCGTTGCGCGGGCGGCCGGAGAGGGCGAAGATCGGACCAGGATCCGTGCCGCGCGCACGGATGAGAAATTCACCGCGCCAGCGAGCTGGCGCCCGGACGAACGGAGCGATGCTGGACCCGCGCGCCGAGACCCCAGGCCAAGACAGGCCAGGCCAACACAGGCCAGGCCATAAAAGGCCAGGCCAAGACAGGCACGACGACGGTGACGCCGTCGCCGTCCCGGCCGGGATCGCGCGCCCGCGTCCGCTAGCCCAACAGGAAAGAAGCCAGCCCCCGGCGCCCAGGGCCCAGGCCCCGCGCACCGCAGGCTGGCGCAGGGATTCATGGCAAAGAAAATGCTCATCGACGCCACCCACCCCGAGGAGACCCGGGTGGTCGTGGTCGACGGAAACAAGGTTGACGACTTCGACTTCGAATCGGTTGCCAAGCGCCAGCTCTCGGGCAACATCTATCTCGCCAAGGTAACGCGGGTCGAGCCGTCGCTGCAGGCGGCGTTCGTCGACTATGGCGGCAACCGCCACGGCTTCCTGGCCTTCGCCGAAATCCACCCCGATTACTACCAGATCCCGGTCGCCGACCGCGAGGCGCTGATCGCCGAGGAGGCCGCCGAGCAGGAGCGCTCGGAGGCCGGCGAGGCGCGCCGCGACGCCGACGCGTCCAAAGGCAAGGAAAAGCCGCGCCGCGGCCGGCGCCGCAAGGGCGCCAAGTCCGGGCCGGAGGAGGATGCGGCCGCCGGCGGCAGCGAGGACGGATTCGGGACCGACGCGGTGCCGGAGGCCTCCGCGCCCGCCGATGCGTCCCAGACCGCCGATGCGTCCCAGACCGGCGATGCGTCCCAGACCGCCGACCCGGCCGAGACGCCCGCCTCGGGTCGCGGCCGCAGGCGGCGCGGGCGCAAGGCCGACAAGCACAAGTCGAGCGGGCTCGAGGTGATCGAGCTGGGCGAGGAGTCCGGCGGCGCCTCCGAGGTCCACGGGCTCGAGATCGCCGACGTCCCCGAGGACGGCGGCGAGACCGGCTCGGGCGGGTCGGGCTCGGGCGGGTCGGGCTCGGGCGGGTCGGGCGGCTCGCGCACGCCGCCCAGGTCGATGGCCGAGAAGACCGGGCTGGACGATGCCGAGACCGTCTCGGAGGACGTGGGCGCCGCTGCCGGCCAGGAGACCGGCGACGCCGGCGAGGGCGACTCGGGCAAGGGCGACTCGGGCACCGGCGACTCGGGCAGCGGCGACTCAGGCACCGGCGGCTCGGGCAAGCGTCGGACTCGGGCCTCCGCCAAGGGCTCGGGCCGCGGCCGCAAGCGCGGGCGACAGTCGCGCCGCGAGGCCGGCGAGGCCGAGACCGGCGACGGCTCCGACGCCGGCCAGGGCCTGGAGACCATCGAGGCGCTGGAGCCCGACGAGCCGCACGAGGACGCCGCCCGCGCCCGCGCCCAGCTGCGCCGGCGCTACCGCATCCAGGACGTGATCAAGGTGCGCCAGATCATGCTGGTGCAGGTGGTCAAGGAGGAGCGCGGCACCAAGGGCGCGGCGCTGACCACCTACCTGTCTCTGCCCGGCCGCTACTGCGTCTTGATGCCCAACACCGCGCGCGGCGGCGGCATCAGCCGCAAGATCACCAACGCCGCCGACCGCAAGCGGCTGCGCGGCATCGTCGACTCGATGGACGTGCCCGCCGGCATGGGCCTGATCGTGCGCACCGCCGGGGCCGAGCGAACCAAGGCCGAGGTCAAGCGCGACTTCGAATTCCTGCTCAGGCAGTGGGAGCAGATCCGCGAGCTGACGCTGCAGTCCATCGCGCCGACGCTGATCTACGAGGAAGGCTCGCTGATCAAGCGCTCGATCCGCGACCTCTACTCGAAGGACATCGACGCCATCCTGGTCGAGGGCGAGGGCGGCTACCGCGAGGCCAAGGACTACATGAAGATGCTGATGCCGAGCCACGCCCGGCACGTGCAGCAGTACGCCGACCGCATCCCGCTGTTCATCCGCTACCAGGTCGAGAGCTATCTCTCGGGCATGTTCAACCCGGTCGTGCAGCTGCGCTCGGGCGGCTACATCGTGATCGGCCAGACCGAGGCGCTGGTGGCCATCGACGTGAACTCGGGGCGATCCACGCGCGAGAGCTCGATCGAGGACACGGCGCTCAAGACCAATCTCGAGGCGGCCGACGAGGTCGCCCGGCAGCTTAGGCTGCGCGACCTCGCCGGGCTGATCGTGATCGACTTCATCGACATGGACGAATCGCGCAACAACCGCGCGGTCGAGAAGCGGCTCAAGGACAAGCTCAAGGTCGACCGGGCGCGCCTGCAGATCGGCCGCATCTCGCCCTTCGGGCTGCTCGAGATGTCGCGCCAGCGGCTCCGGCCGGGCATGGTGGAGATCTCCACCCAGCCCTGCCCGCACTGCCACGGCCAGGGCTCGATCCGCTCCGACGAGAGCCTGGCGCTGACCATCCTGCGCGAGGTCGAGGAGGAGGGCGTGCGCGGGCGCGCCGCCGAGGTGCACGTCGCGGCCCCGGTCGAGATCGCCAACTTCATCATCAACGCCAAGCGGCACCACCTCGCCCAGATCGAGGAGCGCTACGGTCTGGGCGTCACGGTGGCCGCCGACCCGATGCTGCGCAGCCCCGAATACAAGATCGAGCTGTCCAAGCACCGCACGCGCGAGCCCGAGGGCGCAGGGCAGGTCGTCACCGCCGAGTCCGCCGTCGCCTCCGGCACGGTCGAGACGCCGCGGGCCGAGGCGAGCCCGCCCGAGGAGCGCGAGGGCGAGGGTCGCTCGCGCCGTCGCCGCGGCAAGCGCGGCGGACGGCCCCGCCGCGGCGGCCGCGACGGCGAGCGGGCAGACGACCACGACAGGGACGAGCACGCCGCCAGCGCCGAGGCGGGCAAGCCGGCGGAGCCGCCCCCCGCCACTGAGGCGGCCGCACCCGAGAGCGCACCCGACACGGCACCCGACCCCCCGCCCGAGGGCGAGCGCCGCGGGCGCAGGCGCCGCCGCGGACGCGGACGGCGCGACGAGGAGTCCGGCGCCGAAGCCGGCGCGGGCGAGTCCGGCGCGCCGAATGCCGAGAGGCCGACCGAGACGCCGACCGAGGGGCCGGTCGAACACGCCGCCCAACAGCCCGTCGCGGAGCAAAGCGGCACGGAGGCATCCGTGCAGCCCGAGCCAGTGCCCGAGAGCCCTGCCCCGCCCGCCGAGCCCCGACCCGCGGCGGCGCAGGCGCCCGCTGAAGGCGCGACGGCGACGAGCGCGGAGCCCCCCGAAAGCGCCCCCGAAGCCGCTGCGGAGCCCGCTGCCGAGGCGGCACCGACTCCGGCGGAGTCAGAGCCCGAGAAGGATCGGCCGAAGCGGCGCGGCTGGTGGCAGTGGCGCTGAGGCGCCGACGACCACATTAGCCGCGCCCTTCGGGCAGGGTTCGTTTTCCATGGTCTGAACTCCGCGCCCGGTGACGCGCCCGGTCGCGGCCCCGGTCACGCGCCCGGTCGCCTGCCCGGTCGCCTGCCCGGTCGCCTGCCCGGAACGTCGGCGCCGGCGCCGCGCGGATCATGCGCCCGCACGGCGCCGGAAGAGGCTCAGGCGCCGCCGCCGAGGAACGCCTCGAGCCGGCGCACCCCTTCGGCGATTCGTGCCGGCGGCTGGGCGAAGGAGAAGCGCAGCGTGGCATGGCCGCGCTCGGGGTCGAAGTCGAGCCCCGGCGTCGCCGCCACGCCGCCCTCGGCCAGCAGGCGCGCGCAGAACTCGCGGCTGTCATTGGCCAGCCGGCCGACGCCCGCATAGGCATAGAAGGCCCCGTCCGCCGGGGCGATGTCGGTGAAGCCCAGCCGCGGCAGCGCCTCTATGAGCAGCGCCCGGTTCTGGCGATAGCCGGCCAGGTGCCCCGCGACCTCGGCCTCGCCGTCCTCCGACAGCGCGGCCAGCGCCGCCAGCTGGCTGACATGGGCGGGGCAGATGAACAGGTTCTGCGCCAGGTTCTGGATCGGCCGCACCAGCCGCCCGGGTACCACCATCCAGCCGATGCGCCAGCCGGTCATGGCGTAGTATTTCGAGAAGCTGTTGATCACGATCACGTCATCCGTCAGCTCCAGCGCCGAGACCGCCGGGGCGTCGTAGGTCAGCCCGTGATAGATCTCGTCCGAGATCAGCGCCGTGCCCCGCGCCGCGCAATACTCGGCGAGCGCCACGAGCGCGGCGCGGTCGAGCATGGCGCCGGTCGGGTTGGCCGGGCTCGCCACCAGGAGCCCGTCGAGCCGCCCCGCGACCCGCTCCAGACCCTCGGGCGTCGGCTGGTAGCGGGTGGCCAGCTCGGCCGCCAGCCGCACGGGCTCCAGCCCCAGCGCGCCCAGGATATTGCGATAGCACGGATAGCCGGGGTCGGCGATCGCCACCCGCCCGCCGGCGTCGAACAGCGTCAGGAAGGCCAGCACGAAGCCGGCCGAGGAGCCGGCGGTGACCACCACGCGCCCGGGATCGAACTCGAGGCCATAGCGGCGCCGGTAGAGCGCCGCGATCGCCCGCCTCAACGGCGGGATCCCCAGCCCGCTAGTGTAGCCCAGCGTCGCGCCCCGGGCCAGCGCCGCCGCGACCGCCTCGCGCGCGGCGCCGGGCGCACCGTGGGCCGGCTCGCCGACCTCCATGTGCACGAGGTCGCGCCCCGCCGCCTCGATCTCCTGCGCCTCGCTCAGCACATCCATGGCGATGAAGGGCGCGGTGTGGCTGCGGCTTGAAATCTTCACGGCGAGTTTCCTTATCTGCCTCTCGCGCGGGCGGATGGGTTCTGTTATGCCTGCCGCGTCTGCCAGCGGCAACCGCGCCGGCGCCAGACGGGAGTGACACTCTTGAAACGATTGCCGGGATACCTCGCGGCAGGCTTCATGGCCCTGCTCGTCGGGCTCCTGCCGGGGCCGGCGGCAGCGTTCAACCTGATCCGCGATGCCGAGATCGAGCGCACGCTAAGCCGCATGACGCGCCCGATCTTCCAGGCCGCGGGCCTGGACCCGAAAAGCATCCACATCTACATCGTGGACAATCCCGAGCTGAACGCCTTCGTCGCCGGCGGCAACAACATCTTCGTCAATTCCGGGCTGCTGATGACGCTCAAGACGCCCGAGGAGCTTCTCGGCGTCCTCGCTCACGAGACCGGCCACATCGCCAACGGGGACGAGGCGCAGCGCGCCCTCGCGATGCGCGGCGCGCGCGGCCCGGCGCTGCTGGGAATCCTGGCCGGCATCGCCGCTGCGGTTGCGGGCGGACCGGCCGCGGGGATGGCTCTGTCCGCGGGCAGCCAGTCGGTGCTGATACGCAACATGCTGGCGCATACCCGCGCCCAGGAGGCCACCGCCGACCAGGCGGCGGTCAAGTACCTGGTGCGCGCCGGCATCGACCCCGCGGGGCTGCGCAAGGTGATGCAGCGCTTCCGCGGCGAGGAAGTGCTCAGCATCGGCCAGGTCGACCCCTACATCCAGACCCACCCGCTCTCGACCGAGCGCATGGAGCTGATCGACCGCGAGGTCACCCAGGCGGACGCCACGCACACCTTCAAGCCCGACCCCGAGCGCGAATACTGGCACGGCCGCATGCGCGCCAAGCTGCGCGGCTTTCTCCAGAACCCCGAGCGTGTGCTCCGGAGCCTCGCCGACAAGCCCCCGACCGAGGACACGCTCTATGCCAAGGCCGTGGCGCTCTACCGCAAGCCCGACCTCAAGGCGGCGCTTGCCACGATCGACAAGCTGATCGCCATGCGCCCGCACGACCCGTTCTACAACGAGCTCAAGGGCCAGATCCTGTTCGAGACCGGCCACGCCGCCGAGGCCGTGCCGCTCTACCGCAAGGCGGTCAGCTACGCCCCCAAGCAGCCGCTGATCCAGGACGGGCTGGGCCGGGCCCTGCTGGCGCTGAACCAGCCCGCCGCCGACGCCGAGGCGCTGAAGGTGCTCAAGCAGGCGCGGGCCAGCGACCTGGGCGACCCCGCGGCCCTGCGCGACCTGGCCACCGCCTACTCGCGCGCCGGGCAGGACGGCATGGCCGCCCTGGCCACGGCCGAGCGTTACGCCATGACCGGCCACAAGAAGGATGCCGTGGTGATCGCCAAGCGCGCCGCGGCGGTGCTGCCCCGGGGCTCGCCCGGCTGGCTCCGGGCACAGGATATCCTGGCGCTCGACCCCGGCAAGGACAAGAGCGACTGAGCCGCGCCCGCAAGCATTTGAAAAGGAGAGCTTTTGCCATGTCACGTCTGATCGCCGTCCTCGCGCTCGGCCTCGCGCTGGCCGCGCCAGTGCTTCCCGCCGCGGCGCAGCAACAGTCGCAGCCCGCCCCCGCCAATGTGAGCCCGGCCGAGCGCGAGGCGATCAGGGCCGAGGTGCGCGCCTATCTGGTCCAGCACCCGGAGGTGATCGTCCAGGCGATCCACATCCTCGAGGCCCGCCGCCAGGCCGACCGGCAGAAGGCCGACGCCAGGCTGGTGGCCCGGCACAGCCAGGCCCTGTTCCACGACCCGGGCGACTGGGTCGGCGGCAACCCGAAGGGCGACGTCACCCTGGTCGAGTTCTTCGATTACCGCTGCGCCTACTGCAAGAAGGCGCACCCGGAGGTGCAGGCCCTGCTCAAGAAGGATCCCGACGTCCGCTACGTGGCCAAGGAATTCCCGATCCTGGGGCCCGACTCGGTGGCCGCCTCGCGCATGGCGCTGGCAGCGCTCGAGATCGACCGCTCGAAATACGGCGCGCTGAACGACGCGCTGCTCAGCTTCGGCGGCCAGCTGACCGAGGCGGCCGCCTACAGGATCGCGGGCAACCTCGGCTACGACACCGCGGCGCTGAGGAAGCGCGCCGCCAGCGCCGAGATCAAGGCCAGGATCGAGGCCAACTACAAGCTCGCGGACGCCCTCGACATCAACGGCACGCCCGGCTTCGTGCTCGGCGACCGGATCATCCGCGGCTACATCCCGCTTGACCGGATGGCCTCCGAGATCGCGAAGCTCCGCCAGGCGAAGCACTGACCCCCCGACAGGCTCTTTGCGCCCGTCGCACGATTCACCTATAAACCGTGTCAAGCATCCGGCGCGGGCTGGCCGCCCGCCCGACGCCGGTGGTAACGAGAGGGTCGGGCGCCGCCGGACGGGGAAGACATGAACAAGAACGTCGAGCAGGATGTCGCCTTCATTCGGGCGCTCGCCGAGCTACTGCGCGAGTCCGAGCTGAGCGAGATCGAGGTCACGCGCGAATACGGCTCGGACGACGAGCTGAAGGTGCGCCTGTCGCGCAGCACGGCGGCCGCGCCGGTCGCGTTTCACCCGCCCCCTCCCGCGCCACACCCCGCCCCGCCGCCCGCCGCCGCGCCGGCCCCCGCGCGCGAGCCCGAGGCAGCGCCGGAACCGGCGGGTCCGGACCTGTCCAAGGCGGTCACCTCGCCGATGGTCGGCACCGTCTACCTGTCCTCCGAGCCCGGCGCCGAGGCCTTCGTGAAGGTCGGCGACACGGTGGCCGAGGGCCAGACGCTGCTGATCATCGAGGCGATGAAGACGATGAACCAGATCCCCAGCCCGCGCGCCGGAACGGTGCGGCAGATCCTGGTCGCCAATGCCGAGCCGGTCGAGTTCGGCCATCCCCTGCTGATCCTAGACTGAGCCGCGGAGCCCGACGTGTTCCAGAAGATCCTGATCGCCAACCGCGGCGAGATCGCGCTGCGAATCCACCGCGCCGCCAAGGACATGGGCATCTCCACGGTGGCGGTGCACTCCACCGCCGATTCCCAGGCCATGCATGTGCGCCTCGCCGACGAGAGCGTGTGCATCGGCCCGCCCGCGAGCGCCCAGAGCTACCTGAACCAGCCGGCGATCCTGACCGCCTGCGAGATCAGCGGCGCCGAGGCGGTGCATCCGGGCTACGGCTTCCTGGCCGAGAACTCGGGCTTTGCCCGCATCGTCGAGGAGCACGGGCTCACCTTCATCGGCCCGACCTCCGAGCACATCCGCCTGATGGGCGACAAGGTGGTGGCCAAGGACACCATCAAGCGGCTGGGCGTGCCCTGCGTGCCCGGCTCGGACGGCGAGGTGCCCAGCGTCGACGAGGCGCTGAAGGTGGCGCGCGACATCGGCTACCCGGTGCTGGTCAAGGCCGCGGCCGGGGGCGGCGGGCGCGGCATGAAGGTGGCCAAGACCGAGCGCGACCTGCCGCATGCCTTCTCGCAGGCCCGCGCCGAGTCCAAGGCCGCCTTCGGCAACGACGCGGTCTATCTCGAGAAGTACCTCACGCTGCCGCGCCACATCGAGGTGCAGGTGATCGGCGACACCCACGGCAACGCCGTGCATCTGGGCGAACGCGACTGCTCGCTGCAGCGCCGCCACCAGAAGGTGCTCGAGGAGTGCCCCTCGCCGGTGATCGACGAGGAGACCCGCCAGCGCATCGGCGGCATCTGCGCCACGGCGATCCGCGACATGGGCTATCGCGGGCTGGGCACCATCGAGTTCCTCTACGAGAACGGCGAGTTCTACTTCATCGAGATGAACACCCGCATCCAGGTCGAGCACCCGGTGACCGAGATGGTCTACGCCGTCGACCTGGTGCGCGAACAGATCCGCATCGCCGCGGGCGAGAAGCTCTCCTTCCGCCAGGAGGACCTCAAGCCCATCGGCCACGCCATCGAATGCCGCATCAACGCCGAGCGCGTGCCCTCCTTCGCGCCCTGCCCCGGCATGGTGAAGGCCTACCACGCGCCCGGCGGCTTCGGCATTCGCATGGAGTCGGCGCTCTATTCCGGCTACGCCGTGCCACCCTACTACGACAGCCTGATCGGCAAGCTAGTCTCGTTCGGCGAAAGCCGCGCCGCCTGCATCACCCGGCTCAAGCGCGCGCTGGGCGAACTGGTGGTGGACGGCATCGACACCACCACGCCGCTGTTCCACGCGCTGCTCGACGACCCCGACGTGCAGGCGGGCCGCTACAACATCCACTGGCTGGAGGGCTGGCTGTCGAGGGAGCTGGAATAGCCCGCCCATAGCCCGCCCCCGGCGGCCGGGCATCGCCGCGGCGGTCAGAAAAAGTTCACGAATTAAACCGAGCCTGAAGCCATCCCGTCGACGACGGTGCCCCGCCCCTCTGCTATCCTGAGGCCATGAAGGATTCAGAATCACCCCGCCTGGTCCTGACCCCCAGCCTGGTGCTGCGCGCCTACGCCGCCGGGGTCTTTCCGATGGCCGAGAGCGCCGGCAGCGACGAGGTGTTCTGGGTCGATCCGCGGCGGCGCGGCATCATCCCGCTCGACGGCTTTCACCTCACGCGCTCGTTCCGCCGCCGGCTGAAGCGCCGCGACTACGAGGTGCGCGTCGACACCGCCTTCGAGCAGGTGCTCGAGGGCTGCGCCGACCGGCCCGAGACCTGGATCAACGGTCTCATCCGCGATCTCTACACCGGCCTACACCGCATGGGCTGCGGCCACTCGATCGAGGTCTGGATGGGCGGCCGGCTGGCCGGCGGGCTCTACGGCGTGCGGCTGGGTGCCGCCTTCTTCGGCGAGAGCATGTACAGCCGCGTCCCCGACGCCTCGAAGATCGCGCTGGCCTATCTGGTCGCGCGGCTCAATGCGGGCGGCTTCGCGCTGCTCGACACCCAGTTCACCACCGCCCATCTCGAGCGTCTGGGCGCGCGCACGGTGCCGCGGGCGCGCTATCACCGGCTGCTCGACGATGCCGTCTCGCGCCCGGCCGACTTCTACCGGCTGGCCGAGGACGCCTCGGTCGACGCGGTGGTGCAGCTGATCACCCAGACGTCGTAGCGCGGGTCGTCCATGGCCGAGAGCGAAGGGCTCTCGGCGAACATCCAGCCCGAGAACTCCGGGCCCGTGCCGACCTTTCGCGTGTCCCAGATCTGCAGGAAGGCGATGGTGCCGTGCTCGGAGTTGTCCTGCGGCGCGCGGCAGGCATCGAGCCGGATGCGCAGGCGCTCGACCTTGATCTCCTGGCCGGCGGCAACCTCGACGGTGCGGGTCTCGCCGGTCATCTTGTCCAGCTCGCGCAGCTTCGCGCCCGGCATCAGCACCGTGTCGACGCGAGGGATCGGCTGCGGCTGGGCCGGCGCCTCGGGCGTGGTGAAGGGGGCGGGCTTGAACCGGCTGCCCTGCGCGGCGGTGCCCTGCCCCGGCTGCGCGCCCGCACCGGGCCCCGTCGCCGGCTGCGTGCTCGCCTCGGTGCCCGGCCCGGTCGCCGGCTGGGCGCCGGTGTCGGCGCCCTGCGCACCGTTGCCCTGGCCCTGCTGCGGCGCCGCGCCGCCCGGCGAGGCCGGCGTCAGGGGCGCCAGCGGCTTGATCTCGATCGAGGCCCCCGGCGCGGTCTGGAACTCGGGCTGCTGCGCCCCGGCCGAGGGGGCACAGGCCAGCGCCAGCGCCACCAGCGCCAGGGCCGCACCGCCCCCGGTCCGGCGCGCCGCGCCACGGCGGGCCAGGCCCGGCGCAGGCAGGCCCGGCGCAGGCAGGCCCGGCGCAGGCAGACCCGGCGCAGGCAGACCCGGCGCAGGCAGACCCGGCGCAGGCAGACCCGGCACACGCGTCATTTCGTGCCCGCCTGGGCGCCGCCGTGGATGAACTTGCCGATCAGGTCGCCCACGTTCACCGAGCCCTGCGTGTAGGTGATCTCGCCGCCGGGTTTCAACATCTTATCCGACCCGCCCGGCTCGATCGCCACATAGGGCTCGCCCAAGAGGCTGGCCGAGGTGATCTTCGCCGCCGAGTCCTCGGGCAGCTTCACGCGGTGCTGGATCGTCATGGTGAGCTTGGCGTAATAGGTCTTGGGATCCAGCCCCATCTGCGCGACGCTGCCCACCTTGACCCCGGCGATGCGCACGTCGCTGCCCACGTTGATGCCCTCGGCCTTCTGGAACTTGGCCAGCACGGGATAGCCGCCGCCGCCGACACCCACATCCGTGGTGTTCGACGCATAGACGAGGAAGCCCCCCGCCGCCGCCAGCACCAGGGCGCCGATCAGCGTCTCGGCCGCGCTGCCCGCCATCAATGCTGCTCCGGTTGCCAGGCTTCGTAGTCGCCGGCGACGCGCGGGCGCTCGGTCCCGGTCACCACGCTGCCGGGCGGGTGAAAGGCCGCCGCCGTGCCGGTCAGGTTTTGCAGATGCCCCTTCTCCCAGGGCTTGCGCGGCAGGGGCGCCTGGCTCGGCGCCTCCTCGAAGGTGCGGTGCAGCCAGCCGTGCCAGTCGGCCGAGATGCGGCTGGCCTCGGCCTCACCGTTGTAGATCACCCAGCGGTGCTTGCCGTCGGCGGTCTGGTAGAACTGGTTGCCCTGGTCGTCCTCGCCCACCTTCTGGCCCTTGCGCGCAGTCCAGACGCTGGTGCCGACGGTGGTGCCGTTCCACCAGGTGAAGATGTGCTTCAGCACCCTGACGAGATCTGCCATTCGACTCACTCCCTTCGCGCCGCGCGGGACTATGGCGGACACGGCGCCCCGCGTCCAGACCGGGCGCCTTATGGCGGCGGCAGGTCGCCCCCGGCGCGCGCCGCGTGGAAGGCCCGCGCGAAGGCCTCCAGCCGGCCTCCGGCGATCGCCGCGCGCAGGCCCGCCATCAGCTCCTGGAAATAGTGCAGGTTGTGCCAGGTCATGAGCATCGACGAGATGATCTCGCCGGCGCGGCAGACATGGTGCAGATAGGCGCGGGAATATGCGCGGCAGGCCGGGCAGGCGCAGTCGGGGTCGAGCGGGCGCGGGTCCGCCGCATGCCGGGCGTTGCGGATGTTGACCACGCCGCGCCGCGTGAAGGCCTGCCCGGTGCGGCCCGAGCGCGTCGGCAGCACGCAGTCGAACATGTCCACCCCGCGCATCACCGCGCCGACGATGTCGTCGGGCTTGCCCACGCCCATGAGATAGCGCGGGCGGTCCTGTGGCAGCAGGTCGGCCGCGTAGTCCAGCACCTCGAACATCAGCGCCTGCCCCTCGCCCACGGCCAGCCCGCCGATGGCATAGCCGTCGAAGCCGATCTCTTCAAGTGCCGCGGAAGACTCCTCGCGCAAATCCCTGAAAACACTTCCCTGCTGGATGCCGAACAGCATGTGCCCCGGCCGCGCGCCGAAGGCCTCGCGTGAGCGCCGCGCCCAGCGCATCGACAGGCGCATGGACTGCGCCGCCTCCGCCTCCTCGACCGGCCAGCGGGTGCATTCGTCGAAGGCCACGACGATGTCCGAGCCCAGCAGGCGCTGGATCTCCATCGAGGACTCGGGCGTCAGCATGTGCTCGGAGCCGTCGATATGGCTGCGAAAGCGCACGCCCTCCTCGGTCATGCGCCTCAGATCCGCCAGCGACATCACCTGGAAGCCGCCCGAATCCGTCAGGATCGGCCGCGGCCAGTTCATGAAGCGGTGCAGCCCGCCCAGGGCCGCGATGCGCTCGGCGCCCGGGCGCAGCATCAGGTGGTAGGTATTGCCCAGCACAATCTCGGCCCCGGTCGCCGCCACGCTGTCGGGCAGCATGGCCTTGACCGAGGCCGCGGTGCCCACCGGCATGAAGGCCGGCGTGCGGATCTCGCCCCTGGGCAGCACGATCCGCCCGGTGCGCGCCGCCCCGTCGCGGGCATCGATATGAAACAGGCCGCTCATCAGCTTTCTCTGGACGAAATTGCCGAGCGTTTCTATATGGTATTTGCGAGAAGCCAAGGCATCTAGTCGGGATCCAGCGCATGAACTACCAGAGCGGCCCCACGACCGCGGAGCCGAGCGACGAGCCCGCCGCGACAGGCGAGCCGATCATCCGGCCCTCCAGCACCGACCACGCGCTCTACGAGCCGGTGGTCGAGGCGCTGCGCACGGTCTACGACCCCGAGATCCCGGTCAACATCTACGACCTCGGCCTGGTCTACTATATCGGCATCGACGCCGAGGGCGCGATCGAGATCGACATGACGCTGACCGCCCCGGGCTGCCCGGTCGCCGGCGAGATGCCCGGCTGGGTGGCCGATGCGGTCGAGGCCCTTCCCGGCGTCAAGCAGGTGGACGTGCGCCTGGTGTGGGACCCGCCCTGGGGCATGGAGATGCTGTCCGAGGAGGCGCGGCTCGAGCTCGGGCTCATCTGACGCGCCCTTGAGAAATCGCCGTCGCCATCTTATTTTTCGCGTCCAAGGATAACGCGAGGCAACATCCATGTTCGGCATTCCGGGCAAGCCCCCTGTCACCCTGACCCCCGCCGCCCAGCGCCAGGTCGAGCGGCTGATGGCCGACGGCTCGGTCAAGGGCCTGCGCCTGGGCGTGAAGAAGGGCGGCTGCGCCGGCATGGAATACACCATGGAGAAGGCCACCGAGGTCGGCGAGCACGACGAGGTGGTCGAGCAGGGCGAGGCCCGCGTGCTGATCGCGCCGATGGCGCAGATGTTCCTGTTCGGCACCGAGATCGACTATCGCAGCTCGCTGATCGAGTCGGGTTTCGTGTTCAACAACCCCAACGTCTCCGAATCCTGCGGCTGCGGCGAGTCGATCAAGTTCAAGGACGCCGTGTAAGTGGGCGTAAGCCCTGAGTTTTCCGCACATCTCCACGACCTGTTCGGCGGCCTCGGCCCGATCCGCACGCAACGCATGTTCGGCGGCGCCGGCGTCTGGCTGGGCGAGGCCATGTTCGCCATCGTGGTCGACGACACGCTCTACATGAAGGCCGATCCCGACCTCGCCCGCGCCTATGCCGAGGCCGGCTCCGAGCCCTTCAGCTACGCCACCCGCGACGGCGCGCGCACGCTCACGGGCTTCATGCGCCTGCCCGACTCGGCGCTTGACGACGCCGACGAGGCGCTCGCCTGGGCGCACCGCTCGCTCGAGCCCGCCCGGGCCGCCGCGGCCGCGAAGGCCGCCAGACGGGGCCGGAAATCCGCGCGAAAGCCGAAGCTTTAGGGCGACCGCATGCGCGCCGAGGGGCGTCCAAAAACACCTGTTTCCATTTATACCGCGTTTTCAATGGCTTATATTGCGTCCAAATTTGGACGCCTGAATCGCGCCCGCTTGCGTTGTACGTCGGTCAGGGCGAAGCTGGACGCCAGTCCGACCCAAGGGAGCCACCAAGGGAGCCACCAAGGGAGCCGCCATAGGAGCCGCCATGGGAACCGCCATGACCCGCCGCAAGATCGCCGCCGGAAACTGGAAGATGCACGGGGCCCGGGCCGACCTCGCCGAGCTCGAGGCCCTGATCGCGGCCACCAAGGGCGCCGCCGCCGAGGTCATCGTCTGCCCCCCCGCCACCCTGCTCGCCCGCTTCGCCGAGCGCGCCAGGGGAAGCCATGTCGCGATCGGCGGGCAGGACTGCCACCCCGAGCCCAAGGGCGCCCACACCGGCGACATCGCCGCCGAGATGCTGGCCGACGCCGGCGCCGCCTGCGTCATCGTCGGCCATTCCGAGCGCCGCGCCGACCACCACGAGCCCGACGCGCTGATCTGCGCCAAGGCCGAGGCCGCCTGGCGCGCCGGGCTTATCGCCATCGTTTGCGTCGGCGAGACCGAGACCGAGCGCGACGCCGGCCGCGCCCGCGACATCGTCGGGCTCCAGCTCGAGCACTCGGTGCCGCACCTCGCCGAGGCATCCAGCCTGATCGTCGCCTACGAGCCGGTCTGGGCCATCGGCACCGGCCGCACGCCCACGCCCGACGACATCGCCACCATGCATGGATTCATCCGCGACGCGCTCAGGACCCGCTTCGGCCCGCCCATGGCCGAGGCCACACGCGTCCTCTACGGCGGCTCGGTCAAGCCGGGCAACGCGGCCGAGATCTTCTCCATCACCGATGTCGACGGCGGCCTGGTAGGCGGCGCCAGCCTCAAGGCGACCGATTTCGCCCAGATCGTCGCCGCGGCGAACTGAGCGCCCGCACCGCCCCGCCGGGGCCTGAGGGGCTACGCGCCCGCGGCGCGCTCCGGCTCGGCGAAGCCCCTGCCTTCCGCCGCCAGCCGCTCGATCAGCGGCGCCGGCGTCAGAACCGCGCCGTGCCCGGCCTCGGCGTGCCGGCCCAGCTTCTCCAGCACCCTGCCAAGCCCGCTCTGCTCGGCCCAGAACATCGGGCCGCCGCGCCAGGCCGGGAAGCCATAGCCGTGCACGTAGACCACGTCGATGTCCGAGGCCCTGAGCGCGATCCCCTCCTCGAGCACGCGCGCGCCCTCGTTCACCAGCGCCAGCAGGCAGCGCTCGACGATCTCCGCGGAGTCGATCTTGCGCCGCTCGCCGTGCCGCTTCAGCCTCTCCTCGTTGACGATGCCCGTCACCACCGCATCGGGGACCGGCGCACGGCTGCCGTTGCGATAGCGATAGTAGCCGGCCCCGGTCTTCTGGCCGAAGCGCCCCAGCTCGCACAGCCGGTCGGCGATGGGCTGGCTCTCGCCGGTGGCCTGCCGGATGCGCCAGCTCACGTCCAGCCCGGCCAGGTCGCTCATCTGGAACGGCCCCATGGCCAGCCCGAAATCGTAGAGCGCCTTGTCCACCTGCTGCGGCAGCGCACCCTCGTAGAGCAGCGCGAAGGCCTGGTCGAAATAGGCGTGCAGCATGCGGTTGCCGATGAAGCCGCGGCAGACCCCGGCCAGCACCGGCACCTTGCCGATCCGGCGCGCCAGCGCGAAGCAGGTCGCCAGCACGTCCTTGCTGGTCTTCTTGCCGCGCACCACTTCGAGCAGCCGCATGACGTTGGCCGGGCTGAAGAAGTGCAGCCCCACCACGTCGCCCGCCCGCCCCTTGGCGGCGGCGGCGATGGCGTTGACGTCCAGCGTCGAGGTGTTGGTGGCCAGGATCGCGCCCTTCCGCGCCGCCGTGCCCAGCCCGGCGAACACCTGCTTCTTCAGCTCCATGTCCTCGAACACGGCCTCGATCGCCAGGTCGGCCTCGCCGAGGGCGTCGAAGTCCAGCGTCGGCGTCACCAGGCCGATCCGCGCCGCCGCCTCGTCGGGCGCCAGCCGCCCCTTGGTCGCGGCCTTGTCGTAGACCTTGCGGATGCCGGCCATGCCGCGCTCGAGCGCAGCCTCGTCCGCCTCGATCAGCGTTACCGGCAGGCCGGCATTGGCGAAAGTCATGGCGATGCCACGGCCCATGGTGCCGGCGCCGATCACCGCGACCCGGCCGATCCCGCGGCGCGGCGTGTCCCCGGGCACGTCGGGGATCTTCGCCGCCTCGCGCTCGGCGAAGAACAGGTGGCGCAGCGCCTTTGACTGGTCCGAGGCCATCAGCTCCTCGAACAGCTCGCGCTCGCGGCGCATACCGGCGGCGAAATCCATCTCGGTCGCCGCCTGGATCGCGGCGATGCAGTGTTGCGGCGCCATCATGCCCCGGCGCGCGTGCGCATAGTGCTCGCGTGCCGCCTGGAACACCTCCGGCCGGCGCGCCGCCTCCAGCACCAGATGGTCGCGGTCGCGCGTGCGCACCAGCGCGCGGCCCTCGGCGACGATCTGCGCGGCGAAGCGCAGCGCCGCATCCTTGAGGTCTCCCTCGACCACGGCGCTCAGAATGCCCAGCTCACGCGCCTGGCGCGCCCCGATCGGCTCGCCGGTGCAGATCATCTCGATCGCCTTCTCGATGCCGACCAGCCGCGGCAGCCGCTGCGTGCCGCCGGCGCCGGGCAGGATGCCCAGCTTCACCTCGGGCAGGCCGAGCCGGGCATCCGAGGTCGCGATCCGGAAGTGGCACGCCAGTGCCGTCTCCAGCCCCCCGCCCAGCGCCGTGCCGTGGATCGCGGCGACGATCGGCTTGTCGCTGGCCATCATCACCTCGTGCACGTCGCGCAATGATGGCGATTTGGGCGGCTTGCCGAACTCGGTGATGTCGGCCCCGGCGAAGAAGGTCCGTCCGGCGCACAGGATCACGATGGCGGTCACGTCGTTGTCGGCCAGGGCGCGCTCGACGCCTTCCTTCAGACCGGCCCGCACCACCTGGCCGAGGGCGTTGACGGGCGGATTGTCCGCGGTCAGCACCGCCACGCCGTCCTCGCGCGCATAGCGCACGGCCTCGGTCATCTGGATTCTCCCCCATTGGCGTCCGGTCCGCGACCGGCTGCCCTCGAGTTGAAGTCTCGACTCATCGACCACCCTGCGCAACCGCTTTGGTATGCCAAACGCCAGTCCGCGCCCGTTTGCACGACGGAATTCGGAACTCTGGCCCCATGCTCGGCACCGGTATCGGCACCGGTCGCCAGGGTCGGGTGCGACGCCGCGCATCGGCACCGCGCCCGGCGCCGGCCCTGACTGCGGTGTCTCACCGTGGCAGGTATGCGCACGCCGTGGCGGGCTCAAGCCCAACGGGGCCGGCCCGCCCGCGCCCGGACCCCGGCCTCACGCAAGCGTGACCTTCGCACCGCAGCGGCCGCCGCCGCACCCGCCGGCGGCGCCATTCGGGCCCCGGCCGGCGGCCGCCTCCTCGGCAGCTCGCCGTACACGCCCTCCGTCGCGGTGCGCGCGGGCAAATAGCGGCGCTCGCCGAGGCGGAGATCCTCGAAACAGCGCGGCTCGCGCAAACGCACCCGCCGGCGGGTCGATCTCGGCCGCGGTCACGCCCGCCTGCGGGGGGCGCGGCGATTTTTCTCACTCTGCCCATTCTAGAATCCCCTCGTCTCGGATAGACTGCCCCTGTCGCGATGGCCACGGCAACGGTCGCGATCGGTCGAGTAAAGCCGCACCTTCGAGCCTTATGTGCGCCAGCCGGAACGGCGCCGCGGCGACGTGGCCGAACGGTCATCGCAATTCCGGGTCCTCGACTCGGACTGCTTCGCGGAGGACACGCCAATGATGATCTACCCCTACATCGCGCTCCAGAAAGGACGCTGCGTCAACCTGCTGCGCGGGCGCATCGACGAGCCCGTGGTCTATGACGTGGACCCGCTCGAGACCGCGGTGGGCTTTGCCCGCGACGGCGCCGAATGGATCCACGTGGTCGACCTCGACGCCGTGGCCGGCAAGGGCTCGAACGAGGAGCTGATTCGCGACATCATCCGCAAATCCGGCGCCTCGGTGCAGGTCGCCGGCGGCGTGCGCAGCCCCGAGCAGGCACGCGCCTGGGCCGATGCCGGCGCGGGCCGCGTCGTCGTCTCGACCCTGGCGGTGACCTCGCCGCAGTTCGTGCGCGAGATCTCCTACGCGCTGCCCGACCAGATCGTCATCTCGGTCGATGTCTGGCAGGGCCGCGTCATGATCCGGGGCTGGCGCGAGCAGACCGCCTACTCCGCGCTCGACTTCGTGCACTGGTTCGACGGCTGGCCGCTGTCGCAGATCATCGTCACCGACATCGACCGCGATCTGCAGCTGCCCGAGTCCAGCCTGGCGCTGGTCACCAAGGTAGCGGCGGAGACCACGACCCCGGTGATCGCTTCGGGGCTGGCGCGCACGCTCGACGACATCGCCGAGCTCAAGTACCTCTACAACATCTCCGGCGCCATCGTCGGGCGCGCGCTCTACGAGGGCAGCTTCACGCTGAGCGAGGCGATCGAGGTCGCCAAGCCGACGCCCGAGCCGATCGCCGAGTTCGTCTGAGCCGTGCCGGCGCGCCCGACCGGGGCGCGCCGCACCGATCCGCCCGGACCGGCCCGCTCGATTCATCGCACTGAGGATATCCACGCCCGCCCGCGGGCCGCAAAGGCCCCGGCGTCTTGCCCTGGCAGCAGCGCGCCCGCACCCTCGCCTGCGTGAGGGCACTGGACGCATGACGGACTTTCGCGACTCGCCGCTGCGCGCGCTCGTGCGCGCCTGGCACGCGGCGCCCGCGGTGCTGCGCGGCATCGTGCTGATGTGCACGGCCAGCCTGTTCTTCGCAATCATGCAGGTGCTGGTGCGCTATGTCTCGCGCCGGCTGCCGCCGTTCGAGATCGCCTTCTTCCGCAACGTCTTCGGCTTCATCATCTTCGTGCCGCTGCTGGTCTCGGGCGGGCCCGGCTTCCTGCGCACCCGGCGGCTCGGGCTGCACGTCGTGCGCGGGCTCTTGAATGTCGGCGCCATGCTGATGGTGTTCACCGCGCTGTCGCTCACCCCGGTGGCGCGGGTGATGGCGCTGTCGTTCACCGCGCCGCTGTTCGCCGCGCTGCTGAGCGTGCTGTTCCTGGGCGAGCGTTTCCGGGCGCGGCGCTGGATGGCGCTCATGCTCGGCTTCGCGGGCATGCTGATCATCCTGCGCCCGGGCGTGGTGCCGGTCGACCCGGGCTCGCTCATGGTGGTCTGTGCCGCCTCGCTGTGGGCGGTGGCGATGATCGTGATCAAGATCCTCTCGCGCACCGAGTCGAGCTTCGCCATCACCGCCTACATGAACATCTTCCTCAGCATCTTCTCGCTGGCGCCGGCGCTGTGGGTGTGGCAAACGCCGGCGGGGCAGGTCTGGATCTGGCTGGTCACCATCGGGGTGAGCGGCACCGTGGCGCAGCTCCTGCTCAGCCAGGCGCTGAAGGAGGCCGAGCCCACGGCCGTGCTGCCGTTCGATTTCCTCAAGCTGGTCTGGGCCACGCTGCTCGGCCTGTGGGTGTTCGGCGAGCTGCCCGACCTGTGGACCTATGTCGGCGCCGCGGTGATCTTCGCCAGCGGCTTCTACATCGTGCTGCGCGAGCATCATGAGCGCCGCCAGGTCGCCGCCATGGCCGGGCAGCCCCGCGGCACCGGCCTCGCCGGGGCCCTGCCCGCCGCCGGATCCGCGCGGGGCCGCGAGCCGCATCGCGAGGCGGGCGACCGTCGCGCACCGGCCCTGCACGGCGACGAAAGGGGCGACGGGGTGTCGGCGCGCGGGCGCCAGGGCCCTCAATAGGATTTCGGCAGTCCCGGCGCCCGCTCGGCGATGTGGCACAGGATAAGCTGCTGGCTCACCGGCGCGAGCCGGTTGATCCAGACCTCGCGTGACAGCCGCTCGACATGGTACTCGCGGGCATAGCCCGTGCCGCCATGGGTCAGCACGGCGCGCTCGCAGGCATGGTAGCCGGCCTCGGCGCCCATATACTCGGCGGCGTTGGCCTCGGCGCCGCAAGGCGCGCCGGCCTCGCGGATCGCCTGCCGGTCGTCCGTCAGCCTGCCTGGGATCGCGCCCGGGATCGTGCCTGGGATCGCGCCCCGGATCGTGCCCGAACTCATGCCCGCTCCTCCCGCCAGCGGCCGGTCTTGAGCTCCTCGATCAGCCAGAACTGTGCCATGCCCATCAGCATGGCGACAATCGCCACGCCGAACCCGGTCATGTAGCCGCCGGTGGTCTCATAGAGCCACCCCGCCAGCCAGGCCCCGAACGCGCCCCCCAGCCCCAGCCCGATCATGATCGCCCCGAACACCGCCCCCACCTGCCCGGGGAACAGCCGCGCCACCAGCGACGAGACGATCGGCCCGCGCGAGCCCAGCCCCCCGCCGAAGCCGATCAGGAACAGGGCCAGCAGCGCGACGTTCGGCCCCGTGACCCCCAAGGCCGCCAGCGAGGTCACGCCGATGATCGAGCCCGTGAAGGTCACCGTGGCGATGGCGCGCCGGCCGAAGCGGTCGGCCAGCCAGCCGGCGCTGACGATGCCGATCAGCGCCACGAAGCTGGTCAGCCCGAAGATGAAGCTCGCCAGCAGCGGGCCATAGCCCGCCGAGCCCAGATAGACCACCGCCTGCACCTGGATCATGTAGGTCGACATCGAGGCCGAGAAGAACACCAGGAACATGCCCCAGAACGCGGGCCGCGTGAGGTATTTCCACTTCAGCTCGAACGGCGTCGCCCGGGGCGACAGCTTGACCACCGCCCCTTGCCCGATGCGCCTCCAGGGCAGCAGCATGATCACCGCCGCGAGGCTGAGCATGCCGATGCCGAAGCTGCGGTAGGCCCAGCGCCAGCCGCCGGCGTCGATCAGGAGCCGCGCCAGCGGCGCCAGCACCATCGACCCGGCCGCGAGCCCGGCATAGGCGACGCCAGTGGCCAGCCCCAGCCTGCGGTCGAACCAGCGCGCCAGCACGCCCGTGGCCGGCGTCATGCCGGTCGCCGCCGCGCCGATGCCGACCAGCACGCCCAGGCCCAGATAGCCCTGCCACAGCGCCTGCATATGGCTGGCGATCAGGAAGCCCAGCCCATAGCACACCAGCCCGCCGACATAGACCACCCGGCCGCCCAGCCGGTCGAAGGTCATGCCGATCAGCGGGCCGCCGGCGCCGATGCCGATCATGAACACCGAGTAGATCGAGGAGATCTGCCCGCGGCTCCAGTGGAACTGGTTGAGGAACTCGCCATAGAACACGGCGAAGGTCTCGCCCAGGCCCCGCGCCAGCGCGTTCAAAAGGAAGCACAGCGCCACCACCGCGGCGGCGGCGGCCGTGAACTCGCGCTCGGCTTGCTCCTGTCCCGCCATGCCGCCCTAGTGGACCCCCGGCACGTCGGGCAGCGGCCGGTCCGGGCTGAAGCCCGCCGGCGTCACGCGGCGCCCCCCGTGCCGCCCGCCAGCACCTTGCCGGGGTTGAGGATTCCCGCCGGGTCGAAGGCCCGCTTCAGCCGGCGCATCAGCTCGAGCTCCACCGGCGACTTGTAGTGCGCCAGCTCGGCCATGCGCAGCCGCCCCACCCCGTGCTCGGCGGTGATCGAGCCGCCCAGCGCGGCGGCGACGTCGTGCACGATGCGGTTGATGCGCGCGGTCTCGGCCTCCCAGCGTGCGGCCTCCCAGCCCTCGGGCTCGATCGGGTTGTAATGCAGGTTGCCGTCGCCGACATGGCCGAAGGTCAGCACCACGTGGCCGGGATAGGCGGCCTGCATCGCCGCGTCGGCCCGGGCGATGAACTCGGGGATGCGCGAGACCGGCACCGAGATGTCGTGCTTGATGCCGTGGCCGGCGGCGCGCTGCACCTCGGCCTGGGCCTCGCGCACCTCCCACAGCGCCTCGGCCTGCGCCTCCGAGGCGGCGACCACCGCATCGGTGACCAGCCCTTCCTCCATCGCCTCGGCCAGCGCCGCCTCCAGCGGCTCGCGCAGCGCCCCCGGCGCCTCCTGCCCGGTCACGTCCATCAGCACCCGCCAGGGCCGCGTGCCGTGCATCGGGTCGCCCAGGCCCAGCGTGCGCGTGGCCAGCAGGTAGCAGTTCAGGTGCACCAGCTCGAAGGCCGAAACCGCCTCGCCCAGCCGGCTGCGCATGTGCGCCAGCAGCCTGACCGCCGCGTCGGGACCGGTCACCTCGGCCAGCGCCGTCTGGCGATCCCGCGGCAGCGGGAACAGCCGCAGCACGGCGGCCGTGATGATGCCCAGCGTGCCCTCGGCGCCGATGAAGCACTGCTTGAGGTCATAGCCGGCGCTGTCCTTGCGCAGCCCGCGCAGCCCGTCCCAGACCTCGCCCTCGCCGGTCACCACCTCCAGCCCCAGCACCAGCGCCCGCGCGTTGCCGTAGCGCACCACGTGGATGCCCCCGGCATTGGTCGAGAGATTGCCGCCGATCTGGCAGCTGCCGCGTGCCGCCAGCGACAGCGGGAACAGCCGGTCCACCGCCTCCGCCGCACGGCGCACCTCGTCGAGCACCACCCCGGCCTCGACCGTGATGGTGTCGTTGAGCGGGTCCACCTCGCGGATCCGGTTCAGGCGGCCCAGCGACAGCACCACCTCCGCGCCGGTGGCGTGCGGCAGCCCCGCCCCGGTCAGCCCGGTGTTGCCGCCCTGCGGCACGATCGGCGTGCGCGTCTGGGCGCAGATGCGCACCAGCTCGGCCACCCTGGCCGTCGAATCCGGCCTCAGCACCAGCGGCGTGCACCCCGCCTCGCCGTCGCGAAAGGGGGTGACGTAGGGCGCCACGTCGCCCGGCTGGTCGAGCCAGCCGCGCGGCCCGGCCACCCGCTTCAGGCGCTCGATGACCTCTGTCGCGATCATATCTTGGCGAACTTGCGCATAGCCTCGCTGAAGCTCAGCCCGGCGTCGAGCTGGCGCCGCGCCGCGTCGTCGTCGGCGGCATAGCGCCCGGCCAGCTCGGCCACCTCGGCGGCGCGCGCCGCCGGGATGCAAACCACGCCGGTGCCGTCGGCCACGATCACGTCGCCCGCGTCGACCCGCACGCCGGCGCAGGTCACGGTGACGCCGATCGCCTCGACCCGGATGCGCGTGCGCCCGGTGGTCGGGACCATGTGGCGCGCAAAGGCAGCGAAGCCCGCCTCGCAGATCTCCTCGCGGTCGCGGATGCCGCCGTCCACCACCAGCCCGGCGATGCCCTTGAGATGCGCGGCATAGGCCGCCGTGCCGCCCCAGGTCGAGACCGGCGCGCCGCCATTGGCCACCACCACCACGTCGCCCGGCCCCGCGGCGTCGATCATCTCGCCCACCTTGAAGTCCGCGGCGGGGAACGCCCCGCGCGGCCCGGTCATCTCCATGACCGTCACGGCGCGCCCGGCACAGCGCATCCCCGGCCCCGCGGGCTCAAGGCCCGCGATCACGCCGTCGATGCCGAACTCCTCCAGCGCGTTCGACAGCGTCGGCGTATTGAGCCGCCCGAGCGCGGCCAGCACGTCGTCGGTTACCCTCATCTCTCCTCCCCCAGCGCGGCCGCGATCACCGCCTCCAGCTCCGCCTCGTTCCAGGCCTTGGGCCCGGTCGCCGGGCTTGCCATCGCCGGGCGCGAGACCAGCCGCACGCGCCGGCCCACGAGCCCTTCCAGCCGCCGGTCGAGCCAGCCGAAACAGCCCATGTTCTCGGGCTCCTCCTGCGCCCAGACCAGCTCGGCCCCCGGGTAGGGCGCCAGAGCATCGGCCAGTGCCGCCTGGTCGAGCGGGTAGAGCTGCTCCAGCCGCACCAGCGCCAGGTCCTCGGCGCCGCGCTCCCTGCGCGCGGCGTGCAAAAGGTAGAACAGCTTGCCGGTGCACAGCACCACGCGGTGCGCGCCCGCGCGGGCCTCGCCGATCACGGTGCGAAAACCCGTCCCCGGCCCCATCTCGTCGAGCCGCGAGACGCAGGCGCCGTGGCGCAACAGCGCCTTCGGCGTCAGCACCACCAGCGGCTTGTGCAGCGGGCCTGCCAGCTGCCGCCTCAGCGCGTGGAAGAAGTTGGCCGGCGTCGAGGCGTTTACCAGCCGCATGTTGCCACGCGCACAAGCCGCCAGCAGCCGCTCGGGCCGCCCGGTGGCGTGGTCCGGCCCGGCGCCGTCCAGCCCGTGCGGCAGCAGGATCACCAGCCCGCTGTGCAGCAACCAGCGGGTCTCTCCGGGCGCCACCATCTGGTCGAACACGCCCTGCGCCACGTTCAGGAACTCGCCGAACTGCGCCTCCCAGATGCCCAGCCGCCCGGGCGAGGCGGTGCTCAGCCCGTACTCGAAGGCCAGCACGGCGTTCTCGATCAGCGGCGAGTTCGCCACCTCGGCCCGGCCCCCCAGCCCGTCCAGCACCATGTGCCGCGCGCCGGTCTCCTGGTCGATCAGCGCCAGGTGGCGCTGCGTGAAGGCGCCGCGCACGCTGTCCTGCCCGACCAGCCGCACGCCCCGCCCCTCGTCCAGCACACTCGCCAGCGCCAGCGCCTCGGCGCTCGCCCAGTCGATGCCGGCGCCGGCCTCGATGGCCTCGCCCCGCGCCTCGAGGAACCGCACCACCCTGGGATGTGCGGCAAAACCCTCGGGCAGCCGCGTCAGATGCGCCCCGAGCGCCCGCAGCCGGCCCGTCTCGACCCCGGTCTCGACCGGCGCGCACAGCGCCGCCTCGACGTCGCGGGCGAGCCCCCGCGGCGGCGCCTCGGGCCCGTTCGGCGCCCAGTCCTTCGCCGCAGAGAAGGCGGCGTCCAGCTCGGCCGCGAAGCCGCCCACCTCCGCCTCCGCCCCGATCGCCCGCGCATACCGCGCGGAAAGCGCCGGCATGGCGTCGACGGCCTTGTAGAGCAGCGGCTGGGTGAAGCGCGGCTCGTCGATCTCGTTGTGGCCCTTGCGCCGGTAGGCGACCAGCCGGACCACGATGTCGGCGCCGAACTCGGCGCGATAGGCCGCCGCCACCTGGCCCGCGCGCAGCACCGCGTCCGCCTCGTCGCCGTTGACGTGGAGGACCGGCGCCTCGATCAGCTTGGCGATGTCGGGCGGCGTGCGCGCGGTGCGGCCCTCGCCGGGCGCGGTGGTAAAGCCGATCTGGTTGTCGAGCACCAGATGCACGGTGCCGCCCACATGCCACGGCCCCAGCCCCGAGAGCTGCAGCACCTCGGCATTGATCCCCTGCCCGGCGAAGGCGGCATCGGTGTGCAGGATCAGCGGCAGCACGCTCCGCGCGCCCGTAGCCTCGACGGCGGCGCGGGCGCGGCCCTGCATCATCGGCCCGACCAGTGACAGGTGCGAGGGATGCGGCGCCACCCACAGCGCCACCTCGCGCCCCTCGACCTCCAGCGCGCCGTCGAAGCCCAGGTGATAGGGCACGTCCGACTGCGCCCCCACGTCGAAGGCCATGTCCGGCGCGCCCTGCGCCTCGGCCACCAGCCGCACCAGTGGCTTGGCGAAATTCAGCGCCATCTGGGTGAACCGGCCCCGGTGCATGCCCGCGACCTCAACCCGCCGCGCTCCCAGCGCAACGGAACCGCGCATCGCCGCGTCGGTCAGCACCACGAAGCCCTCGGCGCCCGCCAGCCCGAAGGTCTTGACCCCGGGCATGCGCCGCCCGAACGTCGCCTCCAGCTGCTCGGCCCGCGCGATCAGCGCCAGCGCCCCGGTGCGCTCGGCGTCCCCGGGCGCCCAGGGCTCCTCGGCCCGCGCCGCCAGCCAGTCGCGCCGCGCGCGATCGAGCACATGGCCGATCTCCCAGCCGATGGCGCCGCAATAGGCCGCGCGCAGCGGCGCCGCGTCCGTGGCCGCCAGGCCCCAGGCCGCGGGGTCCAGCTCGGCCGGCGCCCGCGGCGCCGCCAGCCCCAGCGGGTCCAGCCGCGCCGCCAGCCAGCCCAGGCGCCGGTAGGCCTCGGCCATGCCGGCCCGCGCGCCCGCCTCGGTCCGCGCGCCGAACAGCGCCTCCAGCGCGCCGGGGTCTCCCGCTCCCAGGGCCTCGGTGTCGCGCATCCTCGCCTCGTCCTTGTCAAGCCGGGCCGCGGCCATATCATAGGCCGCGACACCGCGGTTTCACATCTTCCGCCACCCGCCCGCAAGGGCGCCGGCATCAACCCGCTGATAAAGGACGCGCGATGACCGCCTTCGCGCCCATGACCGTGGACGAGATCGCCGCCGCCGTCCCCGACGGCGCGCTGCTCGGCGTCCCGGCCGACTATTCCGGTGTGCCCATGGCCGCGACCCGGGCGCTGGTGGCGCGCGGCGCACGGGCCTTGCGGCTCTATTGCCTGCCCTACTCCACGCTGCAGGCCGACATCCTGATCGGGGCGGGCTGCGCCGACCAGATCGAGGCCGCGGCGGTGACGCTCGGCGAATACGGCCTCGCGCCGCGCTTCACGGCGGCCGCCGAGGCCGGCACGCTGACCATCCGCGACGCCACCTGCCCCGCGCTGCACGCCCAGCTCCAGGCCACCGAGCGCGCCGTGCCCTTCATGCCGCTTCGGGGCGTGATCGGCTCGGACCTGCTCCGTCACCGCCCGGACTGGCGGGTGATCGACAGCCCCTTCGGCAACGCCCCCGACCCGGTGCTGGTGCTGCCCGCGGTAAAGCTCGACGTGGCCCTGTTCCACGCCCCCTGCGCGGATCGCGACGGCAACGTATTCATCGGCCGCCGCAAGGAATTGGCGACGATGGTTCATGCAGCGTCTCAGGTCCTGGTGACCGTCGAGCAGATCGTCGAGCACAGCCTCTATGCCTCCGAGGCCAGCGCCGCCGGCGCGCTGCCGGCCTTCTATGTCGACGGCATCGCCGTGGCCCCCAATGGCGCCTGGCCCTGCGGGCTGACCGACCAGTACCCGCCCGACGGCGCCGCGCTGGCCGCCTATGCCCGGGCCGCGCGCAGCGAGGACGGCTTCCGCGCCTGGCTCGACGGCTTCATCGCCGAGCCCGCGGCATGAGCCACGCCCGCGAGGAGTTGTTGATCGTCACGCTCGCCGACATGCTGCGCGGCGACCGCCACGTCGCCGTGGGCGCGGCCTCGCCGATCCCCGGGGCCGCGGCGCTGCTGGCGCAGGCCGAGGCACCCGCCCGCATGCATGTCTCGATCCTGCACGCGCGGCAGTACAACCCCTTCACCGACGGGGCGCGCGAGCTGTTCGACGCCGCCGCGCAGGGCCGCGTCGACACCTTCTTCCTCGGCGGCGTGCAGATCGACGGGCAGGCCAACATCAACCTGGTTGGCCTCGGCGACTATCCGAACCTGAAGAAACGCTTCCCCGGCTCGTTCGGCTCGGCGCTGATGTATTTCGCCGTGCCCCGCGTGATCCTGTTTCGCGAGGAGCACAGCCCCCGCACGCTGGTCGAGACGGTGGACTTCGTCTCCGCGCCCGGCACCAGCGCGCCCGGCGTGTGGCGCCCCGGCGGCCCCAAGGCCTTGGTCACCAACCGCGCCGTGTTCTCCTTCGACCCCGCCCGCGCCCGCTTCCGGCTCGAGTCCGTGCACCCGGGCGAAACCGCGGCCTCGGTCGCGCAAGCCACCGGCTTCGCCTTCGACACGGCGCCGGATCTGCGCGAAACCCCGGCCCCCGCGCCCGACCGCCTCGCGCGGCTGCGCGGGGAGGTTGCGCCGAAAGTGGCACAGTTCTATCCCCGCTTCGCGGCGAAGCTGTGGAGCCTCGCCGCCTGAGCAAGGGAGAAGCCGAATGGGCGCGCTCGACGGCGTCAGGATCATCGACCTCACCCGCATCCTGGGCGGCCCCTACGGCACCCAGTGGCTGGCCGACCATGGCGCCGACGTGATCAAGATCGAGCCGCCCCAGGGCGACGACACCCGCGCCTGGGGCCCGCCCTTCGACGCGGCCGCCGGCGCCTCCTCCTACTTCCTGGGCGTCAACGCCAACAAGCGCGGCGCCGCGCTCGACCTGCGCATGGAGGAGGGCCGCGAGGCGCTGCTCAGGCTGCTCGCGACCGCCGACGTGCTGGTCGAGAACTACAAGCCCGGCAGCATGGAGAAATGGGGCCTGGGCTATCACGAGACGCTGGCCCCGCGCTTTCCGCGCCTGATCCACTGCCGCATCTCGGGCTTTGGCGCCGATGGCCCGCATGGCGGCCTGCCGGGCTACGACGCCATCGTGCAGGCCCAGGGCGGGGTGATGAGCGTGAACGGCCCCGAGGGCGGCCCGCCCACGCGCATCGGCATCCCGCTGGTCGATATCGGCACCGGCGTCGCGGCGGCGCTCGGCATCGCCATGGCGCTCTACGAGCGCACCGTCTCGGGGCGCGGCCAGTATCTCGACATGACGCTCTACGACACCGCCGTCTCGATGCTGTTCCCGCACGCGGCCAACTACTTCCTGTCGGGCGAGCACCCGCAGATCACCGGCAACACGCACCCCAACCTCTCGCCCTACGACGCGTTCCCCACGCGCACCTGCCAGGTCTTCATCGCCGGCGGCAACGACACCCAGTTCCGCCGCATCTGCGACCTGATCGGCCGGCCCGAGCTGGTCGAGGACCCGCGCTTCGTCGACAACGCCGCGCGGCTCGCCAACAAGCACGCGCTGCGCGCCGAGTTCGCGCCCGCCATGATGGACTGGGACGGCGAGGAGCTGGCGCGCGCGCTGATGCAGGCCGGCGCCCCCGCAGGCCCGGTGCTCGAGACGCACGAGGTGGTCGCCCACCCGCACACCCTGCACCGCGCCATGACGGTGGAAAACGACGGCTACCGGGCGCTGGGCAACCCGATCAAGATGAGCCGCACCGCGCCCGCGCCCGCCCGCCTCAAGCCGCCGCGCTTCGGCCAGCACACCCGCGAGGTGCTGGCCGAGGCCGGCTATGACGCGGCCGCGATCGAGCGCCTGATCGAGACCGGCGCCGCCCTCGACAAGACCCCGAAGAAGCGCTGAGAACCGACCCCGCGCCGTGGCCCGGGCCCGGCCAGCCTGCGCGCTGGCCCCATCGGCCCCGGACCCGATCCGGGGCCTCCCCTTCGGCAACCGCCGCAGCCCCTACGCCAGCCATAGGCCCCGGACCCGATCCGGGGCCTCGCTTTCGGCGACCGCATGACACGCCCTGCCCCCGGACCCGATCCGGGGCCTCGCTTTCGGGCCGCGTCTTCGCAGGAGGTCCCGGGTCAGGCCCGGGACCCATCCGCAGACCAGGCCAAACCCGGCGACATCCGTGCCCGCCCTGCGTCCCGGCTCGGCGCCGACCGCCGCGGCCTTTACGGTACCCATCGGCCCCGGACCCGATCCGGGGTATGGCAATATCCGGCAAAAAATATCTCGGGCCGGCTCGCACGCGATGGTGCGGGCCTTCTCACACCAGCGGCGGGCTGGTGGCGCTCCAGCCGGACAGCCTGACAGTCACGATCGTCTTGCCGGTGATCAGCGGACGTTCCTCCGCTTCATGGCGAAGGACAGGTCGTGGCCCAGCCTGGACTTTCTTGCCGGTCCGGCGAACGACCGGAATGAGCCCAAAGCGGCCCTTGGGCTAGATCGGCAGATGGCCGCCTCGTGCCATGAGCAGACCGATCCCAATTTTAGGTGAGCCGGTCTGATTGGCTTGGTATTACGTTGGCGCGACTTTTCCCTAAACGAAAGGGCCACCGCGTATGACGCGGTGGCCCTTCCTGTCGTTCTTGCCGCGGTGCGCTTCAGCCAGTG
Organism: Thermohalobaculum sp.; assembly: GCF_058622915.1. Taxonomy (NCBI): domain Bacteria; kingdom Pseudomonadati; phylum Pseudomonadota; class Alphaproteobacteria; order Rhodobacterales; family Paracoccaceae; genus Thermohalobaculum; species Thermohalobaculum sp. The sequence continues at coordinate 37,631 of NZ_JBZSYN010000079.1, forward strand.
TGACCCGCTCCAGGCTCTTCGCGAACGCTATGAATGCCAGTCATAGGACTCCCCTCCAGTCCAAGAGCCCTAGCTCATCAGAGCGCCTTGAACTCGCCGGTGACGACGACTTCCACCTTGACGCCTTCCAGTTGGCTCGGAATGGGATGATTGACACTACGGATGGCGCCCTTGGTGTAGACTTGGATCACTGGGGTGCCGTCGCGATCGGCGCCAAGGCCGGTGCCGACCACGTCGGGGTTGGTCATGAGGTCATCGCGGTGCCGATCGAGAACGCCCGCGGCAACGTCAAGACCCCTGACGGAGAAATGAGGTCCACCGGTACCGCTCGGCTTGTTACCGGAATGGCCACCCGCGCCACCGCCACCGCCACCGCTTGTGACGCCGGTATCGGCGCAATTGACTTTGGAAGAGTCACATCTAACCATATTGACCCCTAATTCGCTCAGCACCGCGTCGATCGGGTTGGCGATCGCGATGCCGTTTCGCGAGCCGGCAAAGAGCAGGCCAACTGCATCGGGCATGGTCCCGTTGGTTGGCCGCGTGACCGCCAGCGAGCCGGAATCCCCCGCCTTGATGAACGCGCCGTGGTCGCCGGAGATCAGGATCTGGTTGACGAATTGCGCGGTTCCATAGTCGTAGCTGACTTTAATGTTGGCATCGATGGCGCCGACCACGCCGGTTGTCAGGCCGGTCGTCCGACCGCTCTTTTGGACGGCCGTGCCAACCAATCCGCTCGTCGGGACCGTATATCCCGAAAGGCCGCCGATTTCGAGAATTCGGCCATTCTCATCGATGCAGGCGCCGTTGCTACTTTGGTCATAGCCAGTACTCGTACACTTAGACGCGACCGAAGCAATCGCTGCGTCGACGTCATTCGTGCCTGTAGGTGAGAAATCGAGCGGCACCCAGTCGCTGAGTTGGCCAACCTTGTACTTGGTGTAGTCCGTGCCCGGGGGCGAGCACGAGTTAGGGTCGCCGTTCTCGTCCAGCAGCCCAGGCTGAATAATCCAATCCCCGACACTCGCCCTGGGATGGCCTGTCGAGCTCTCCCCCGCCAGTACGTGGTTGTTACTCAGGACGTAGAGACTGTTGCCGATTTCGACCAGCGAGCCCAGGGTGCCGGCATAGCAGTAAAGCGAACCATTGACGTTCAGAAAGGCTATGCCGCTTCCCGAGACGCCGAGGAAACTCGGGCGCGTCTGAAAAGCCGTATGATCGGGACCCTTGGCTGCGGCTCCAGAGCCGAAAGAAAGGAGGGTCGCGCCGAGCACGCCCAGACACAAGGTCCTGAACGACCACTTTAACATGAACGCCTCCATTGTTTTCGCGTGCATCGGCCGGCACGGATACCGCGGCGGCCGTCAGGGTGCCTTCGCCAAGATCAAAAACGACCATTGCGCCTGGCTGGACATTCCGGGGGACACCCCTGCTCCGAATCGTACTATAAAAATAGCCGCATTTGCTCTTTCTGTAAAAAAAAAGCACAACCATTTCTAAAGGCAGGACTTAATCTCACCCACGATGGCGGGCCCCCGATTGGAACAGCCCCATTGCGGTGGTCCACCCAATGTGACGATCTTGTCTCGTATTCAGGGGGACCGGGAAATGGCTGGCAAGAGAGGCAAGCCTGAGCAGGCCCGAAGGTCCGCATCGGGTCAGAACCGGTCATCCGAGCCATTTGCTCGCATGACCGCTTGGTCCGCACGGCAGTCCATGGAGGTTCGCCGAACACCCCCGGAGTTTTTTATGCGGATATCACTATACCCGCGGACCCGATCCGGGGCCTCACCCGCGCCGATCGCCGCGGCCCTTGCGGTACCCATGGGCCCCGGACCCGATCCGCGGCCTCCCCCTCGGCGACCGCCGCACGACGCATGACACGCCCGGGCCCCGGACCCGATCCGGGGCCTCGCTTTCGGGCCGCGTCTTCGCGCGAGGTCCCGGCGCAAGGCCGCAACCCGTCCAAAGGCCCGTTCAAACCCGGCGACACCCGTGCCCGCACGGCGTCCCGGCTCGGCGCCGATCGCCTCAGTCGGCCAGCTTGCGCGCCTGGCCCAGCCAGTCGTCGCGGAAGCAGCGCCCCTTGATCGAGGTCAGCTTGGCGTCGACCGCGGCCAGCTCCTGCTCGCTCAGCGCGGCGAGCTGCGCGAAGCTGTGGATGCCCTGCGCCTCGAGCTGGCGCGCCAGCCCGGGCCCGATCCCCTTGATCCGCGTCAGATCGTCGGCACGCGCCTCGGCCGGCGCGGACTTGGCCGCCTTGCGCTGAGGCGCCGCCGCGGCTTCGGCCGCCGCGACCGCCTCGTGCGCCGAGGCGGCCACCGCCTGCGTCACCTCCTGCGCCTCCTCGACCGAGGCCGAGACCGCCCGGGTCATCTCCCCGGCCGCCGTCAGGGCCGCCGCCCCGGCCGCCTCCAGCGGCGCGCGGCCGATCGCCCCGGCGCGCTCGCTCACCCGCGCCGCGATCGCGCCGGCCTTCGGGTCGGTCTTGCCCGCCAGCTCGGCAAAGCGCCACTCGACGCCGAAGAACGGCGCCACCGGCCACATGCTCAGCCAGAACCGGAAGGCCGAGGTCATCGTCCTCGTCCAGGGGTCCATGGTCCAGGGGTCCAGGGCCCAGGGCTCGAAGCCCGCGGCGTGTTTTTCGGCCATTGCTCGCTCCTCGTGCTTGCAGGTTGGTGCTGGCAGGTTTCCGGCGCGACTCTAGCCCACCTGATTGTGCAGTGCAACATCCGCTCCGTTTGACAGCCGCACCGGGGCGCCCTAAGGCGCCGGGCATGGCACAGGCCCCAGGGGAGAGCCCCTTGCACACCGAGCGTTTTGCCCCCAGCCCGACCGGCGAGCTGCATCTCGGCCACGCCTTCTCGGCGGTGCTCGGCTGGCGCGCCGCGCGCGCCGCGGGCGGGCGCTTCCTCGTGCGCATGGAGGACCTCGACCGCTCGCGCGTGCGCCCGGGTTTCGCCGACGCGATCCTCGCCGACCTCGCCTGGCTCGGCCTCGACTGGGACGGACCGGTGCTCGAGCAGTCCGACCGGCTCGACGCCTACCGCACCGCGCTCGCCGACCTCGCCCGGCGCGGGCTGACCTATGCCTGCACCTGCTCGCGCCGCGACATCGCCGAGGCCGCCCGGGCCCCGCAGGAGGGCGCCACCCCGGGCCCCGACGGCCCGGTCTACCCCGGCACCTGCCGCGGCCGGGCGCACCGCCCGGGCGTACCCGCCGCCACCCGGCTCGACCTGGCTGCGGCCATCGCTGCCCTGGGCGGCCCCGCCGCCGTCGCCGCCCTCGCCTTCACCGAGCTCGACTCCGGCCCGGCCGGCGAGACCGGCACCATCCGCCTCGACCCGGCGGCGCTGGTCGAGGGCACCGGCGACATCGTGCTCGCCCGGCGCGACGGCACGCCCGCCTACCACCTCGCGGTGGTGGTCGACGACGCCTTCCAGGGCGTCACCCATGTCACGCGCGGGCGCGACCTATTCGCCTCCACGCCGGTGCAGCGCCTCCTGCAGGCGCTCCTCGGCCTCGGCGTGCCGCGCTACCGCCACCACCGCCTGATCCGCGACGCACAGGGGCGCCGCCTGGCCAAGCGCGACCACGCGCATTCGCTGGCGCGCCTGCGCGGGGCGGGCCGGCGCCCCGACGACCTGCTGAGGAGCCTCGGTCTCGACCCGGCCGGAGCCGTGGGAAACCCGATCTAGGTAATCAGCCGCGACAGCGCGTGGCCCAGCCGCTCGCCGACGCCGGCGCCGCCAGCCACCGCCGTGCCGCCATGCCCGGCCCCGGCCGCCTTGCCCATCGCGTCGGTCACCACCGCGCAGGGCACGCGCTGGCTCGTGAGCCAGTCCGTCACCGCGCCCACGATGCCGTTGCCGGCGCGTGCGTCCAGCACCGCGGCCGCGAACCGCTCCGCCGCCGCCAGCCGGTCCGCCTCGGCCAGCGTCCGCGCCGGCCCGACGACCCGGTAGCCGGCGCGCTCGACGACCCGCCCCAGCCCCTGGCCCGCCAGCTCGTCGCCGGCCACTACCAGCACGCCCGGGCGATCCTCGGCCGATCCCACGAGCGAGCCGTTCTCGGCCACGCCGACATCGCGCGAGGACACCGATCCTTCCAACAGCGCCGCCTCGTTCACCGCCGCATGCGCCTGCAGGCCGAGGTTCATCAGCGCCCCCACCGCCGCCGATCGCGACGGCATGCGGTGCTCGAAGCGCCATTCCTCGACCAGCCGCACCTCGTCGATGGTCAGCATCACCTGCAGACGCTCGGCGCGTTTTGCCGACATTCATCTATCTCCTACTCAAAGTCGGCAGCCCCGGTTCTGCCGGAATCAGCTTTTCTGTGTCCCTGCCCGTAACATAGGGCATGCCGCGTCCGGGTGCGAGACGGCACGCGCGCCGCATATCGGCCGCGGGGCCCGGTAAAGTCGCAGTCCCGCGAACCGCAGCTCTCTGCTAACGTTGGTCCTGCGAATCCGGCCCGCCCGGCCGATCCACGCCAGACCCCGAGGAGCACGTTCCATGCTCGCCCGCGCCCGCCGCCGCCTGATCTCGGACCGCATCTTCGGCTGGGCGCGCGAGGCGCTGCCGCGCATGTCCGAGACCGAGGAGGAGGCGCTCAAGGCCGGCGAGGTGTGGTGGGACGCCGAGCTGTTCTCGGGCCGGCCCGACCTCGGCCACCTGCTCGAGGTGCCCGCGCCCCGGCTCACCGACAAGGAGCGCGCCTTCATCGAGGGCCCGCTGGCCGAGCTGATGGAGATGCTCGACGACTGGGAGATCCAGTGGCAGCGCCGCGACCTGCCGCCCCAGGCCTGGGAGTTCCTCAGGAAGAACCGCTTCTTCGGCATGATCATCCCCGAGGAGTACGGCGGCCTGGGCTTCACCGCCTGGGCGCATTCCGAGGTGGTCAAGCGCCTGTCCACGCGCAGCCTGACCGCGGCGGTCACCGTGATGGTGCCCAACTCGCTCGGCCCCGGCGAGCTGCTCTTGCAGTTCGGCACCGGCGAGCAGCGCACCCGCCACCTGCCCCGCCTTGCCGACGGCTCCGAGATCCCCTGCTTCGGCCTGACCAGCGCCGAGGCCGGCTCCGACGCCGCCGCCATGGTCGACCGCGCCGTGGTGGTCGAGGAGGAGGTGGACGGCGAGCGCGTGCTGGGGCTGCGCGCCTCCTGGTCCAAGCGCTACATCACGCTCGGCCCGGTCGCCTCCTTGCTCGGCGTGGCGCTCAGGCTGTTCGACCCCGACCGCCTGCTCGGCGGCGAGGAAGAATTGGGCATCACGCTCATCCTCGTGCCCTCGGACACGCCGGGCGTGACCACCGGGCGGCGCCACATCCCGGCGATGCAGTGGTTCCAGAACGGCCCCATCGAGGGCGACGACGTCTTCCTGCCGATCGACGAGGCGATCATCGGCGGGCGCGCCCGCGCCGGCCAGGGCTGGCGCATGCTGATGAGCGCGCTGGCCGCGGGCCGCGGCATCTCGCTTCCCTCGCTGTCCACGGCGGCCGCCTGCGCCTCGGCGCACGCGACCGGCGCCTATGCCCGCGTGCGCGAGCAGTTCGGCATCCCGATCGGCAAGTTCGAGGGCGTGCAGCAGAAGCTCGCCCAGATCGCCGGCGTCGCCTACCGGCTCGAGGCCACGCGCCGGCTGACCTGCTCGGGTCTCGACCAGGGCCGCCGGCTGTCGGTGATCTCGGCCATCGTCAAGGCCGGCTCGACCAACGAGATGCGCGAGGCGGTCTCGGCGGCCATGGACATCCATGCCGGCAAGGCGATCATCGACGGGCCGCTGAACTATCTCGGCAACTTCTGGCGCGCCGTGCCCGTGGGCATCACGGTCGAGGGCGCGAACCTGCTCACGCGCAACCTGATCATCTTCGGCCAGGGCGCGATTCGCTGCCACCCGCACCTGCTGGCCGAGATGGAGGCGCTGTCCGAGCCCGACGAGGAGGCCGCCCGCGCCGCCTTCGATCAGGCGCTGGCCGGCCACATGGTGCATCTCCTCGCCACCCAGGGCCGCGCGCTGTGGCACAACTGGACCGCCGGGCACCTCGCGCACGTTCCGGTGCACGGCCCGGCGCGCCGCCACGCCCGGGCGCTGATGCGCTATGCCGCCGGCTTCGCCTATGTGGGCGAGATGGCGCTCCTGACGCTGGGCGGTGCGCTCAAGCGCCGCGAGATGCTCTCGGCGCGGCTGGGCGACGTGCTCTCAGAGCTCTACATGGTCTCGGCCGTGATCAAGCGCTTCGAGGACGACGGCCGCCCCGAGGAGGACCGCCCGCTGCTCGACTGGTGCTGCGCCCAGAGCTTCGCGCTGATCGAGAAGCGCCTCGCCGGGGTCCTGCGCAACTTCCCCGCCCGCCCGGTCTCCTGGCTCGGCGCGCTCACGCTCGGCCCGTTCCGCGGCCGCAAGGGCCCGGGCGACCGGCTGGCGCGCGAGGTGGCCCAGCTCATCACCGAGCCCACCGCCACCCGCGACCGGCTCACCGAGGGCGTGCATCGCGGCGCCGGCGACGACGGCATGGCCCGGCTCGAGCGCGCCTTCGACCTCGTGGTCGCCGGCGAGCCGGTGCGCCGCCGCCTACGCGAGGCCGGCCTCGACGACCCGGCCGAGGCGCTCGCGCGCGGCGTCATCACCCAGGACGAGGCCGACCGGCTGGCCCAGATGGCCGAGGCCGTCGACCGCGCCATCGAGGTCGACTCCTTCGCGCCCGAGGAAATCGTCCCCGCCAAGGCCGCGCCCGCCAAGGCCGCGCCCGCCAA
>NZ_JBZSYN010000080.1:0-4488 GCF_058622915.1 Thermohalobaculum sp.
ATTTCCTCGCCCGGGACCGGCACCCGGCGGCGGTGCTGTTCCTCGAGCTCGATCCCGAGCGGGTGGACGTAAACGTCCACCCGGCCAAGGCCGAGGTGCGCTTTCGCGAGCCCGGTGTGGTGCGCGGGCTGGTGGTCTCGGCGCTGACCCACGCGCTGGCCGAGGCCGGGCACCGGGCGGCGACCACGGTCTCGGCCGCGGCGCTCGGGGCGTTCCGGCCGGGCGCGGCGCCGGCCGCGCCGGGCCGGTGGCCCTCGCATGGCCCGTCACCGGCCGCAGTCGGGGTCGCGCTCGCCGCCCAGGCGCCGCTGGCGCCCGCGGCCGGCGGGTTCGCCGAGGCCGGCTGGGCGGGAGCGGGCTGGGCGGGCGCCCGGGTTGAGCCGGAGCCCGGAGAGGCCGAGGCGGCCGAGGACCTGCCGCTCGGGGTGGCGCGCGCCCAGCTGCACGGCAATTACGTGGTGGCGCAGACGCGCGACGGCGTCGTGATCGTCGACCAGCACGCGGCCCATGAGCGGCTGGTCTACGAGCGGCTGAAGCGCCAGGTGGCCGAGGCGGGCGTGCGCCGCCAGGCGCTCCTGATCCCCGAGGTGGTGGAGCTGGGCGAGGACGCGGCCCAGCGGGTGCTGGAGCGGGCCGGGGAGCTGATGGAGCTCGGCCTCGTGGTCGAGCCGTTCGGCGGCGGCGCCGTGGCGGTGCGCGAGGTGCCGGCGGCGCTGGGCCAGGTCAACGCGGCGGCGCTGGTCGGCGACGTCGCCGACGAGCTGGCCGATCTGGGTGAGAGCGGGGCGGTGCGCGCGCGGCTCGACGCGGTGCTCTCGCGCATGGCCTGCCACGGCTCGGTGCGCTCGGGGCGGCGGCTGAGCGCCGAGGAGATGAACGCGCTCCTGCGCGAGATGGAGGCGACGCCGCATTCCGGTCAGTGCAACCATGGCCGGCCCACCTATGTCAGCCTGACGCTGGCCGAGATCGAGCGGCTGTTCGGCCGGCGCTGAGCCGGCTAGCCGGCCTCGAAGCGGAAGGCGTGCAGCCGCGCGCCCTCGCGCTTGAGCCAGGCGCGCGGCTCGCGGTAGTCGGGCATCAGCCGCTCGAGCAGGGTCCAGTAGGCGGGGGCGTGGTTCATCTCGACCAGATGTGCCGCCTCGTGCGCTGCGACGTAATCGAGCACCGGCTCCGGCGCCATGGCCAGCCGCCAGGAGAAGGCGAGCCGTCCCGCCGCGCTGCACGAGCCCCAGCGCGAACGGGTGTCGCGCAGGGCGATGGGGCCCGGCTCGCGCCCCAGCATCCCGGCATAGCGCCGCACCGCGGGCATCAGCGCGTCGCGTGCGCGCAGCTTGAGCCAGGCGGCGATGCGGGGACCGGGGGCGCCGGGCCCGGTGACGACGAGGCAGCCGCCTTCGAGCCGGGGCGGCAGCCGCGCGCCGGCGGCGAGCACCACCTCGGCCTCCACCCCGCCGACCGGAAGCCGGGCGCCGGGGCCGACGGAGACCCGTGCCGGCTGGCGCGCCAGCGCGCGGGCCAGCCAATCGGCCTGGCGGTCGAGGAAGGCCGCGGCCTCGGCGCGCGGCACGCCGGGCGGCAGCGTCAGGACGGCGCCCTCGCCAAGCGCATCGACCCGCAGCGTCAGCCGCCGCGCGCGTTGCTGCACACGCAGCCGCACGGGCATGGGGCGATTCGCGGGCTGGGGATGGTCCACGCTGAGCGTGGTGCCGTGCATTGCGGAAGACTGCGCCCCGACGGGCCGGTCAAGCACCGACGGTGGCCCGGTTGCGCTCGATGAAGGCGGCGATGCGCGGCCGGATCTGGCGGCGGAACCGCGTGCCGTTGAAGACGCCATAATGGCCGACCTTCGCGGCCAGCAGCGCCTGCTTGCGCGCGGCCGCAAGGTCGGGGAGGAGGTCCAGCGCCGCCACGGTCTGGCCGCGGCCGGTGATGTCGTCCTTCTCGCCCTCGACGGTCATCACGCCGATGTCGCGAATCGCCTCGGGGCGCACCGGGCGGCCCCTGTGGCGCATCTCGCCCTTCGGCAGGGCATGGCGTTGGAACACGGTCTCGACCGTCTCGAGATAGAACTCGGCGGTAAGGTCCATCACGGCGAGGTACTCGTCGTAGAAGGAGCGGTGCGCAGCGGCCGAATCGCCGTCGCCCTGCACCAGGTGCAGGAACTGGTCCATATGCGCGTCGAGATGGCGGTCGAGATTCATCGACATGAAGCCGGACAGTTGCAGGAACCCCGGGTAGACTCGGCGCAGGAAGCCGAGATTGGGCCAGGGCACCGTGACGATCACGTTCTGCTCGAACCAGGACAGCTCGCGCGTCTTGGCCAATCGGTTCGGCTCGGTCTCGTTGACGCGTGTGTCGATCGGGCTGCCCATGAGCACGAGCGCCGAGGGCCGCGCCGCGTCGTCGTCCTCGGCCATCAGGCTCGCGGCGGCCATCACGGGCACGCCGGGCTGGCACACCGCCATGACCGCGGGGCGCTCGCCGCGCGCGGCGATGAGTCGGACGAATTCGGCGACATAGTCGGTGAAGTCCTCGAGCCCGAACGCGCCCTCGGACAGCGGCACGTCCCGGGCATCGTTCCAGTCGGTGACCCAGACCTCGTGGGAGGGCAGCATCGCCGTGACCGTGCCGCGCAGCAGGGTGGCGAAATGACCCGACATCGGCGCGACGATCAACACCGGCGCATCATCGCGCCCGGCGACGGCCGCCGGATCGCGCCGGAAGCGGACCAGCCGGCAGAACGGCTTCTCAAGCGCGACTTCCTCGGCAACCGCGACCGCTTCGCCGTCGATCTCGACCGAGGTGATATCGAACTCGGGCTTGTTGTAGCGCCGCGTGGCATTGACGAACATTTCGCATGCCGCGGCGGTCGCGCGCGCAGGAAGGCTCTCCGCGAAAGGAAAGAATGGGTTGCGCAGCGCCTGGCTGCTCATCCGTGCCGCCGCCCGCATCGGGCCCATGGCGGCGTGAGTCATTTCATACGCGTGGTATAGCACGAAACTCCCCCGCCCCGACCGGTATTTTTCTTTGACCGCGACAGTAGGACCAGTTTGCAGGCACGGCAAGGATTCCTTTTTTCTGCCGACACTCACGCCGGTGTGAAAACGTCCGCCGGCGGAAATGGTTCCGCTGAGGCGCGGCGACCGATTTTGCTTTTGACATCTGCGCGGCTTATGTGGCAATGGCCCTAGCCTTCGCGAATCCGATCACTGGAGAGGTTAATGCCCAAGCCTGAATGGGGTGTTAAGCGTACCTGCACGCACTGCCGCGCCCGATTCTACGACCTTCAGCGCAACCCTGTGGTCTGCCCGAAATGCGGTGCCGAACTCGATCTCTCCGAGTCCGTGAAGCTCAAGCGCGGCGCGGCGGCGAGCGCGTCGGGCCCCGTCGCAAAGGAGGCCAAGTCGGCCACCGAGGACGAGGAGCTCGTCTACGACGAGGAGGAGGCGGACGACGACGCGGACGAGGGAGAGGACGACGACGTTCCGCTGGCGTCCGAGGACGACGAGGACGAGGACGAAGACATCCCGGTGCCCAAGAAGGGCAAGAGCGAGGAGGAAGCCGAGCTCGAGGATTTCGAGGAGGACGTGCTGCTCGACGACGACGACGAGGACGACGACGACGAGGACCTGGACGACCTCGACGAGGGCGACGACGATCTCAAGGACGTCTGAGCGGCGCGACCGGGACCCGGCCGCGGCGAAGTTTTGGCTTGAACTCCCCCGCCGCCGCGCTTAGGTTCCGCGCGCCGCCCGCGGCCGGGCAAACAGGGGCCATAGCTCAGTTGGGAGAGCGCTTGAATGGCATTCAAGAGGTCGGGGGTTCGACTCCCCCTGGCTCCACCAGATCCCCCTGTCAGGACATTTCAGCGCGTCCCTGAGCCTCCGCTTTAAAAAGAGATTTCCGTCTCCACCCTTTCAGCCTGGTGCAAATGGCTCATACGTCCGCCCAGTTTCTGCGGGGATGCATGAGGGGGACGCTCCCCGAAGCGATTACGCGCGGGTGCGCGGGAAGCTCCGGACATGCCGCGACTCGCGGCGAAGCCGGTGCAGGCCATGTACGAGCCCGGCCGCTAGGGGGAATGGCGACGGGCTTTAGCTCGAGGTGAGCCGCAGCGGCTCGAAATAATCGATATTGCGGGGAACGACGCAGGGGGCCGGCGCGATATCGGGCTCGGCAGCGTCTCGTGGTGACCCTGGCCGAGGTGCAGCAGAAGGCGCAGGAGCGTCGCAGGGTTGCGAAGCAAGGTATGATCGGTTGGCCGAGCGGGTCGCGTGCAAGGGCATGCCGATCTTCGAGGATGCGGCGCGCGATCTCTGCAAGACGCCGCAGTCCCACCGCGCCTGGCGCGCCTGGCGGGGCGGCAGTGCGCGGGGGTGAGCCGCCTCAGAGCGGGGAGCGCTTCTCGAGCGGGCGCAGGCCGCTCAGACGCTTTTGCATCTCCTGGGCCACCAGCACCGCCTCGTGCGTGTCGCGCAGCACGGTCGG
>NZ_JBZSYN010000081.1:0-21902 GCF_058622915.1 Thermohalobaculum sp.
CCCTTCGCCACCGGCACCGACGCCCTCGACCGCGCCACGCATCTGCGCCCCCAATGCGCCGCGCTCATTGCCCGGCCCGAGGCGCGGCTCCTGCCGCAATGGCGCGACAAGGCGCTGATCGACCTCTCGGGCCCCGCTCCCGCCATCGCCTGGCTCGCCCCCGATCCCGCGCTCCTCGCCCGCGCCGCCGAGCCCCCGGTGTTCCTCGGCCTGCACGCCGGCGCGCCGCGCTTCACCGCCGACTTCTCCGCGCTCGACGAGAACGCTGCCGAACATTTCCCGGCCGAGGCCGCGAAGTTCATCGACCTGCGCTCGGTCGCCGCCGAGCTCACCCTGCCCGAGGCCGCCATCCTGTCCACCGCCAAGGGCGTCATCGGCTGGCACCGCGCCCACCCCTTCTGCGCGCGGTGCGGCGCGCCCAGCGCGCCCGGAGACGGCGGCTGGCGGCGCCGTTGCACCGCCTGCGGCGCGCTGCACTTCCCGCGCACCGACCCGGTGGTGATCATGCTGGTGACGCAGGGCGAGCGCGTGCTCCTGGGGCGCCAGCGCGTCTGGCCCCCCGGCCTCTACTCGCTCCTGGCGGGCTTCATGGAGCCGGGCGAGACCATCGCCGACGCGGTGCGCCGCGAGACCCGCGAGGAGACCGCCATCGCGGTCGGGCGCGTGCGCTTCCTCGCCTCCCAGCCCTGGCCCTTCCCCGCCAGCCTGATGCTCGGCTGCTGGGCCGAGGCGCTCACCGACGAGATCACCATCGACGCCGAGATCGAGGACGCGGTCTGGGTGCCGCGCGCCGAGGTGGCGCAGGCGCTCGCGGGCCGGCACCCGCGCTTCGCCTCGCCCAGGCGCGACGCCATCGCGCGCTGGCTGCTCGACGCCTGGGTCGCCGGCGAGATCGGCGACGCGGAAACCCCCGACGCGCAAACCCCGGGTCCTCAATCCCCCGCGGCGATTCGCTGACTGCCGTGCTAGACTCGGGCCCCGCGCCCAGACCGACCGAGGCTCCGTGCAGGAGATGGACGACCAGACCGAGACCCGCAGCTTCGACGATGCCGACGCCGCCGTCGCGCGCATCACCGAGATCTACCAGGCCAGCGTCGGGCGGCTGCGCGCGGCCTTCGAGCGGGTCGCGGGCGGCGGCAGCGCCGGCCCGGTCGCCGCCTTCTACCCCTTCGCCGGCTTCTCCGTCGGCCACGCCAACCTCAACACCGACGCGCGCCACGCCTACGGCATCCTCTTGGAGGCCGGCGACTACCGCGCCACGCTGACCCGGCCCGACCTGTTCGCCGCCTATTACCGCGAGCAGATCGCTCTGGTCATGCGCCGCCACCGCATCCCGGTGCAGGTGGGGCTCAGCCACCGGGCGATCCCGCTGCCCTACATCGTCGAGCAGAGCGTCATCGACGTCGGCGAGCGCGAGATCCGCATGCTGCAGGAGCACTTCTCGCTGCCCGACCTGCGCACCACCGACGACAGCATCGCCAACGGCAACATCCCGCTGCACTCGACCCGGGCCAAGCCCCTGGCGTTGTTCTCGGCCGAGCGCGTGGACTTCTCGCTCGCCCGGCTCAGGCACTACACCGGCACCGCGCCCAGGCACTTCCAGGGCTTCATCCTGCTCACCAACTACCAGCGCTATGTCGAGGCCTTCGTCGACTTCGCCCGCGCCGAGGTGGGCCGGGACGGCTACACCGACTTCGTCGAGCCCGGCGACCTGGTGCACAGCGCCGGCGCGCCGGCCGCCGGCCGCCGGCCGCGCCACCTGCCGCAGATGCCCGCCTACCACCTCAAGCGATCGGGCGGCGACGGGATCACGCTGGTCAATATCGGCGTCGGCCCCTCGAACGCCAAGACCATCACCGACCACCTCGCGGTGCTCAGGCCGCATTGCTGGCTGGTGCTCGGCCATTGCGCCGGGCTCAGGCGCAGCCAGCTTCTGGGCGACTACGTGCTGGCGCACGGCTACGTGCGCGCCGACCACGTGCTCGACCATGACGTGCCGCAATGGATCCCGGTGCCCGCGATCGCCGAGGTGCAGCAGGCGCTGCAGGAGGCGACCGCCCTGGTCACCGGGCTGGAGGGGCTGGAGATGAAGACGCGCATGCGCACCGGCACGGTCTTCACCACCGACAACCGCAACTGGGAGCTGCGCTTCGACGAGCTGTTCGCCGAGCTCAACCAGAGCCGCGCCATCGCGGTCGACATGGAATCGGCCACCGTGGCGGCCAACGGCTTTCGCTTCCGCGTGCCCTACGGCACGCTCCTGTGCGTCTCGGACAAGCCCCTGCACGGCGAGCTCAAGCTCGCCGGCATGGCCAATGCCTTCTACCGCGAGCGGGTGCGCCAGCACCTGCGCATCGGGCTCGAGACCATGCGCATCCTGCGCGAGCGCGGCGTCGACCGCCTGCACTCGCGCAAGCTGCGCGGCTTCGACGAGCCTGCTTTCCGCTAATCGCCCAAAGCCAACCGGTCAAAGACCGCCCTGCCGCGGCGCGGCCGGAGCCTCGTCATCGACCTTGGCCGCCCTTGGTGACCCTTGGTCGCCCTTGCCGCGCCGGCGGTGCTCAGCGCCTCAGCTTCGCCACCGAGTCCTTGAAGGACTTGACCGGCTTGATCGAGGCAACCGTGGTGGCCGGCGACTGCATGGTGGCGCCGGTCGCGGGGTTGCGCACGGTGCGCGCGGCGCGCCGCTTGGCGTCGATCTTGGCGATGCCCGGCACCGTCACCGCGTCGCCGCCGTTCAGCCCTTTCATCACCGCGTCGGGCAGGGCGTCCAGCACGGCTTCGACTCCGGACTTGGTCTGACCGGTCGCCTGCGCCAGAGCGTCCACGAGCTCCGATTTCTTCATGGGTTTCCTCCCCCGGAAATGGGCGCGACCGCGTCGCGCCTCCAAACCGTCACATACGAATCGGAAGACGGCGCCGGGATCAATGTTTTTTTTGCCCCGGCGGGGCCGGCGCGGCGCCGATAAGCCCCGCCCTGTGGCCATTGCGCCAGCCCGGCGCCCGATTCCGGGCGATTTCAATCCCCGGGCGGGATGGCCTAGACTGTCGCCGGCAGCCGAGGACCGAGATGGCGAATCCCTCGCAAAAGACCCCCGAGCCCGACTCCGCGCAAGCCGAGAAGGCGGCGCTGCGCCGCGCGCTCGGCGCCTTCGCCACCGGCGTGACCATCGTCACCGCCCGCGCCGCCGAGACCGGCGAGCCGGCGGGCTTCACCGCCAACTCGTTCACCTCCGTCTCGCTCGATCCGCCGCTGCTGCTGGTCTGTCTCGCCCATACCGCGCGCTCCTACCGGGTGTTCCGCGAGACCGAGAGCTTCGCCGTCAACGTGCTCACCGCCGAGCAGGAGGAGACCGCGCGCATCTTCGCCAGCCGCGGCGTCGACAAGTTCGGCTGCATCCGCTGGCACGCCGGCCGGCTCGGCGCGCCGGTGATCGAGGGTTGCTTGGCCACCTTCGACTGCGCCATGCACCAGCGCCTGACCGCGGGCGACCACGACATCCTGATGGGCCGGGTGATCGGCTACTCGCACCACGCCGGCGAGGCGCTGCTGTTCCATGGCGGCGCCTTCCAGCGGCTGGGCTGAGGCCGGCTCAGGCCCGCTCGCCGGCGACGATCTCGCCATAGGCCACGGTGACCGCCGCCAGCCGCGCCTCGGCCAGCCGGCGCGCCTCCTCGGGCACGCCGCGGGCGATCATGCGGTCGGGATGCAGCGCGCGCACCAGCGCCCGGTAGCGCCGCTTCGCCTCCTCGGCCGAGGCGCCCGGCGCGAGCCCCAGCGCCGCCCAGGGGTCGTGCTCGCCCGGCAGATGGCGCGCCCGGATGGCGCGGAACGTGGCCGCGCCGACGCCGAAGATGCGCGCCACCTCGTCCAGGAAGGCGGCCTCACCCGGCTCGTAGCGCCCGTCCGCCGCGGCGATCACCACCAGCCCCTCGAGCAGGTCGTGCAGCACCCCCGGCCGGCCGCGGAACATGCGCGCCACCTGCTGCGCATAGACCTCGAAGCCGGCGGTCTCGCCCCGCGCCAGGTTGTAGACGCGGGCGACATTGCGCTCCTCGCCCTCGGGAATCTGGAACAGCCGGCGGAAGGCGGCGACCTCGTCGCGGGTGACGCGCCCGTCGGCCTTGGCCATCTTGGCGCCCAGCGCGATCACCGCGATGGTGAAGGCGACGGTTTGCTCGGGCGGCGTCGAGAGCCGCTCGAACACCGCCGCCAGCGGCTCGCCGCGTGCCAGCGCCGCCAGCGCCCGACCGATTCGCGTCCACACCGACATATGCGTGAGTCTAGCCCGTTGATCCGTCCGCGCGAGGGCGCGCCACGGCTCAGCGATCCAGCGCCAGCACCATCAGCGCCAGGTCCAGCCGGCGCCCGCGCTTGAGCCCGACCTCGCTCAGCCGCCCCTGCTCCTCGAACCCCAGCTTGCGGTGCAGCCCCAGGCTCGCCGCCTGGTCGGCGCTCACGCCGCCTACCATGCGGTGCAGCCCCGCCGCCCTGGCCAGCTCGATCAGCCGCGCCATCAGGAGCCGCGCGGTGCCGCGCCCGCGCGCGGACCGCGCCACGTAGACCGAGTGCTCCACCGTCTCGCGATAGCCCTCGCCGGCGCGGAACGGGCCGTAAGTTGCATAGCCCAGCACCTCGCCGCCCGCCTCGGCCACGATCACCGGGAACCCCCCGGCGCGGCGCGTCTCCAGCCACTGCACCATGTCCCCGGCGCTCTTGGGCGTCTCGGTCCAGCTCGCCGTACTGCCCAGGATCTCGCCGTTCAGGATGCCGGCAATCGCCTCCAGGTCCCCCGCTTCAGCGTCGCGCAGGATCATGCCGCCCGCTCCCTCTCCGCGCCCCGTCTCGGCTCCCCGTCTCGGCGCCCCGTCTCGGCGCCCCGTCTCGCGCAGCCGCTTTCCCCGCGAAGCGTAATCGTCTAAGCGGAGGCCGTCGAGTTACATCCTTGGCGGAGGGCAGGCCATGGGGCAGTCCGCGGGACAGACCATGAGCGACGGCACGACGGGCGGCGCGTGGGACTTCTGGATCGACCGCGGCGGCACCTTCACCGACGTGGTCGCGCGCCGGCCCGACGGCGCGCTGGTCACCGCCAAGCTGCTCTCCGACAACCCCGAGCACTACGAGGACGCGGCGCTGCAGGCGATCCGCAGCTTCCTCGGCATCGGCAACAACACGCCGATCCCCGCCCGGCGCGTGCGCCAGGTCAAGATGGGCACCACGGTCGCCACCAACGCGCTTCTCGAACGCAAGGGCGACCCCACCGTGCTGGTCACCACCCGCGGCCTCGCCGACCAGCTGCGCATCGCCTACCAGAACCGGCCCGAGCTGTTCGCGCGCAGGATCGAGCTGCCCGAGATGCTCTATGCCCGCGTCGTCGAGGCCGACGAGCGCGTGCGCAACGACGGCACCGTCGAGCGCCCGCTCGACGAGGACCGCCTTCTGGCCGACCTCAAGACCGCGCACGCCGCCGGCATCCGCGCCGCGGCCATCGTCTTCCTGCACGGCTACCGCCACACCGCCCACGAGGCGCGCGCGGCCCAAATCGCGCGCGAGACCGGCTTCACGCAAGTCTCCACCAGCCACCAGGTCTCGCCGCTGATGAAGATGGTCAGCCGCGGCGACACCACCGTGGTCGACGCCTATCTCTCGCCCATCCTGCGCCGCTATATCGACCGCATCGCCGACGCCTTCGCCGGCGACACCAGCGGCAAGCTGATGTTCATGCAGTCGAACGGCGGGCTGACGGATGCGCGCATGTTCCAGGGCAAGGACGCCATCCTGTCCGGCCCCGCAGGCGGCGTGGTCGGCGTCGTGCGCACCTCCGAGATCGCCGGCTTCGACAAGATCATCG
Organism: Thermohalobaculum sp.; assembly: GCF_058622915.1. Classification (NCBI taxonomy): domain Bacteria; kingdom Pseudomonadati; phylum Pseudomonadota; class Alphaproteobacteria; order Rhodobacterales; family Paracoccaceae; genus Thermohalobaculum; species Thermohalobaculum sp. The sequence continues at coordinate 5,853 of NZ_JBZSYN010000081.1, forward strand.
GCTTCGACATGGGCGGCACCTCGACCGATGTGTGCCACTACGCCGGCCAGTACGAGCGCGTGCTCCTGACCCAGATCGCCGGCGTCAGGATGCGCGCGCCGATGATGAACATCCACACGGTCGCCGCCGGCGGCGGCTCGATCCTCGCCTTCGACGGCACGCGCCTGCGCGTCGGCCCGCAGTCGGCCGGCGCCAATCCCGGCCCGGCCGCCTATGGCCGCGGCGGCCCGCTCGCCGTCACCGACGCCAACATCATGGTCGGCAAGCTCAGGCCCGAGTTCTTCCCCGCCATCTTCGGCCCGAACGCGGACCGGCCGCTCGATGCCGAGGCCACACGCGCCAGGTTCGCCGAGATGGCCGCCGAGATCGGCAAGGCGCCCGCCGAGGTCGCCGACGGCTTCATCCGCATCGCGGTCGAGAACATGGCCAACGCGATCAAGAAGATCTCGGTGCAGCAGGGCCACGACGTCACCGAATACTGCCTCAGTGTGTTCGGCGGCGCCGGCGCCCAGCACGCCTGCCGCATCGCCGACGTGCTCGGCATCGAGACCTGCCTGGTGCACCCCAAGGCGTCGCTCCTGTCGGCCTACGGCATGGGGCTCGCCGACATCCGCGCCAGCCGCGAGCAGGCGATGGAGGCCGTGCTCGACGCGGACTCCCGCGCCGAGGCCGAGGGCCTGATCGACTGGCTTGCCGGCGACGTAAGCGACGAGGTCGCCCGCCAGGGCGTGGAGCCCGCCAAGATCCAGCTCAACCGCACCGCGATGCTCAAGATCAAGGGCACCGACACCGCGCTCGACGTCCCCTTCGGCGCCATGGCCGAGATGCGCCAGGCCTTCGCCGACGCCCACCGCGCCCGCTTCGGCTTCGCCGCGCCGGACAAGCCGCTGGTGATCGAGGCGGTCACCGTCGAGGCCATCGGCGAGGCCGCCGACCTCGCCGAGCCGACGCTTAAGACCGCCACCCGCGACGAATCCGAGATCGAGGTGGCGAAGGTCGCCGCATTCTACTCCGAGGGCGCCTGGCACGAGGCCCGCTTCGTGCGCCGCGCCGCGATGCGCCCGGGCGACCGGCTCACCGGCCCCGCCGTGCTGGTCGAGCCGCACACCTCGATCGTGATCGAGCCCGGCTGGCGCGCCGAAGTCACCCGCCACGACCACGTGCTCTTGACCCGCATCGCCGAGAAGGAGGATGCCGACATCGGCACCCGCGCCGACCCGGTCATGCTCGAGGTCTTCAACAACCTCTACATGTCGATCGCCGAGCAGATGGGCGCGGTGCTCGAGAACACCGCCGTCTCGGTGACCATCAAGGAGCGGCTCGACTTCTCCTGCGCGGTGTTCGACGCACAAGGGGATCTCATCGCCAACGCGCCGCACATGCCGGTGCATCTGGGCTCGATGGCGGCCTCGGTGCAGACGGTGATGCGGCTCAACCCCGACATGGGCCCGGGCGACGTCTACGTGCTCAACGCGCCCTATAACGGCGGCACGCACCTGCCCGACGTCACCGTGGTCACCCCGGTATGGGACGACGCCGGCGCGAAGGTGCTGTTCTACGTCTCCGCGCGCGGCCACCAAACGGACGTGGGCGGGCTCACGCCGGGTTCCATGCCCCCCGACAGCCGCGTGGTCGAGGACGAGGGCGTGCTGATCGACAACTTCAAGCTCGTCGACAAGGGCACCTTCCGCGAGGACGAGGTGCGCAAGCTGCTCACGGGGGCGAAATACCCCGCGCGCAACCCCGAGGAGAACATCGCCGACCTCAAGGCCCAGGTCGCGGCCTGCGAGAAGGGCGTGGCCGAGCTCAGGCGCATGGTGGACCACTTCGGCCTTGAGGTGGTGCAGGCCTATATGGGCCACGTGCAGCGCAACGCCGAGGAGCTGGTGCGCCGCCGCATCCTGGCGCTCAGGGACTCCGAATACGTCTACGAGATGGACCCCGACTATGACGGCCGGCCGCGCGCCATTCACGTCAGGATCTCCGTCGATCACGACCGGCGCGCCGCGACCATCGACTTCACCGGCACCACCGGCCAGCTCGCCACCAACTACAACGCGCCCGAGCCGGTGACCCGGGCCGCCGTGCTCTACGTCTTCCGCTGCCTGGTCGACGAGCCGATCCCGATGAACGAGGGCGTGATGAAGCCGCTCGAGGTGATCCTGCCCAAGGGCACCATGCTCTCGCCCGAATACCCCGCCGCGGTGATCGCGGGCAATGTCGAGACCTCGCAGGCGGTGACCAACGCGCTGTTCCTCGGGCTCGGCGTGCAGGCCGCGGCGCAGGGCACCATGAACAACACCACCTGGGGCAACGCGCGCTACCAGTACTACGAGACCATCTGCGGCGGCTCGGGCGCGGGGCTGCTCAACGACGGCACCGGGCACGCCGGCGTCGACGCGGTGCACACCCACATGACCAACTCGCGCCTGACCGACCCCGAGGTGCTGGAATTCCGCTATCCCGTGCTCCTGGAGCGGTTCTCGATCCGCCGCGGCTCGGGCGGCAAGGGCCGATTCCGGGGCGGCGACGGCACCGTGCGCCGCATCCGCTTCCTCGAGCCGATGACCGTGGCCATCCTCTCGGGCCACCGCGTCGTGGCGCCGCCGGGGCTCGGCGGCGGCGGTGCCGGCACGCGCGGGCGCACCCGCATCCTGCGCGCCGACGGCACCGAGGAAGAGCTGAAATCGGCCGACAAGCGCGAGGTCGGCGCAGGCGACGTGTGGCTCCTGGAGACCCCGGGCGGCGGCGCCTACCTGGCCGCTGACGCCCCGGACAAGGCCGAATGATCGCGATCTTCTATGTCGGCGTGGCGCTGGCGCTGGCGGGGCTCGCCGGCATCGTCTGGTTCATCCGCCGCGCCCGCGCGCTCAGGACAGCCGAGCTCGACGACCATGCGGTCCAGGCCGAGGTGCGCAGCCTCGTCGCCCTCAATGTCGGCGCCTTCGGCCTCGCCTTCCTCGGCCTCGCCATGGCCGTGGTCGGCCTGATCCTGGCCTGAGCCCGGGCCGCGCCGCCGTCCGCCCACGCCGCCTGGGGCGGACCGTTAACTCCTACAGCCCGACTATAGGAGTTAACGCCTTTTGAGGCCGCGCAGCCGTCGCGGACGACTTTCGTAGGATTAACGGATTTCCTGCCAACCGTTGTTAACACGGGGCCAACGTCGGGCGCGTTAACGCGGGTGAACGCGCGCCCTCAGCCCTCGTCGTCCTTCTTCTCCGCGCCGCTGTCGGGCAGGTTGAACAGCTTGTCGGGATCGAGCTCGGGCTCGGCCTCCTCCTCCTCGGAGTCCCCGCGCGGGTCGTCGAGGCTGATGTTCTCGAACTCGGCCAGCTTGCGCGCGCGCTCTGATTCCATGGGCGTTCCGAGCGATTCCTCGGTGGACAACAGGTGCAGCCGCTCCTCGGTCGAGGGCACCGGCTCCTGCTGCCTGGCCTTCTTCTCGGCCGCCTTGCTGACCACGTTGTCGAGGTCGGTCTGGCGGCACAGGCCCAGCGCCACTGGGTCCACCGGCTGGATGTTCGAGATGTTCCAGTGCGTGCGGTTGCGGATCGACTGAATGGTCGGCTTGGTGGTGCCAATCAACTTCGAGATCTGGCTGTCCTCCAGCTCCGGATGATACCGCACCAGCCAGGCGATCGCCGCCGGCCGGTCCTGCCGCTTCGACACCGGTGTATAGCGCGGTCCCTTGCGCTTGACCGGGGGCGCCACCTCGCGCCTGAGCAGCTCCAGCCGCGCCACCGGGTCGCCCTCGCAGCGCCGGATCTCCTCTGCGGTCAGCTGGTTGTTGGCCACGGGGTCCAGCCCCTTGATGCCCACCGCGACCTCGCCGTCGGCGATGCCCTGCACCTCGAGCTCGTGCATGCCGCAGAACTCGGCGATCTGGCGGAAGGTGAGCGTCGTGTTCTCGACCAGCCAGACGGCGGTCGCCTTCGGCATGAGCGGCAAATCTGTCATGTCTTGCAACCTCTTGTCGTCTCCCGTGCCAAATAGCGCCCCCGCGCTCCGAGACCGGGCGCGCGGCGCACTTCACGGTTTCGAGGGATTGTTTCCACGCGCTATATATGCGGCCCGGCCGCCGAAATAAAGCGCAAATCCGGCGCCCGCCCGCCGGTCTCGACCCGGCCACGCACGACCCTGCGCGCGGCCGGCTCGCTAGAGCGTCACCAGCGCCCGGGCGAACATCTCCGGGTCGACATTGCCGCCGCTGATCGTGCAGATCACCGCCTCGCCCTCGATCCGGTCGGCCCGGAACAGCGCCGCGGCCAGCGCCACTGCGCCGCCGGGCTCGGCCACGAGCTTGAGCCGCAGGAAGGCGTGCGCCATGGCCATGAGCGCCTCGTCGTCGCTCACCGCCAGGCCGGGGCCCGCCAGCCGCCGCAGCACCGGGAAGGTCAGCGCCCCCGGCATCGGCGACAACAGCGCGTCGCAGATCGAGCCGGTCTCGGAGTCGTTGCGCAGCCGCTCGCCCGCCGCCAGCGAGCGCGTCCAGTCGTCGAAGCCCTCCGGCTCGACGGGGCGCACCCTCAGCCCCGGCGCCTCGGCCTCGAGCGCCAGCGCGATGCCGGCCGAAAACCCGCCGCCGCCGCAGCACACCAGCACGTCGGCGTGCTCGACGCCCGCCGCGCGCGCCTGTTCGGCGATCTCCAGCCCGCAGGTGCCCTGGCCCGCGATCACCATCGGCTCGTCATAGGGCCTGATCAGGGTCAGCCCGCGCTCCTCGGCGAGCTGCCCGCCCACCTCCTCGCGGCTCTCGCCACCGGCGCGATCGTAGGTCACCACTTCGGCGCCGTAAGCCTTGGTGTTGGCCATCTTCAGAGTCGGCGCGTCGCGCGGCATGACGATCACCGCCGGCACGCTCATCAGCTCGGCAGCGCGGGCGACCCCCTGCGCGTGGTTGCCGCTGGAATAGGCGATCACGCCGCGCCGCCGCGCCGCCTCGGACAGCGCCGAGACCGCCGACCAGCCGCCGCGGAACTTGAAGCTGCCGGTGCGCTGCAGGCACTCGGCCTTGACCAGGATGCGCCGCCCCACCATGCGGTTCAAGAGCGCGCTCTCGATCAGCGGCGTGACCCGCGCCACGCCCTGCAGCCGGGCGCGTGCGGCGCGGATGCCGTCGATGGTCACGGCCTCGGCGATCACCTCGGTCATCTGGCGAATCTCTCCAGGAATGTGTCGATGGCCTCGCGGGCCTCGGGCTCGTCGAGGAAGGGCGGGTGGCCGCGGCGCGGCACCGTCGTCCGGGCCATGTCGGGCCGGTGCTGCGCCATCTCGTCGAAGGTCTCGGCAGAGAGGATGTTCGAGTTCTCCGCCCGGATGGTCAGGATCGGCAGTCCCTCCAGCGCGTCGAAGACCTGCCACAGGTCGTCCAGCCCGTCCTCCATCGACTTCGCCACCGCCTGGCGCAGCCGCGGGTCGTAGCTCAGCCGAGGCCGCCCGCCCTCGTCGCGGTAGATGGTGCGCGCGAAGCCGCGCCACTGCGCATGCGTGAGGTCGGGAAAGGCCGCGCCCATGCGCGCCTCGAGCTGCCGCGCCGCCTCGTCGAAGTCCTGCGCCTCGGGCTCGATGCCGAGATAGCTCATGATGACGTCGAGCCCCGCCTGCTCGACCACCGGGCCGATGTCGTTGAGCACCAGCGCGCCGATGCGGTCGGGCCAGGTGGCGCCGATCACCATGCCCATGAGCCCGCCGCGCGAGGTGCCGATGATCGCCGCCTGCCGCAGCTCCAGGTGATCGAGCAGCGCCACCGCGTCGCCCGCCTCCACCGGCACCGTGTACTCGGCCACGGGGTCGTCGGCCCACTCGCTCATGCCCCGCCCGCGCGGGTCGAGCCGCAGCACGCGGTAGCGCTCGGCCAGGTGCTGCGCCAGCCCGGCGAAGTCGCGTCCGTTGCGCGTCAGGCCCGGCAGGCACAGCACCGGCGGTCCCTCGCCGAGCGTGTCCTGATAGGCGAGCGTGCGGCCGTCCGGCGCCTGGAAGCTCCGGGTCATGCCGCCGCCGCGATGCCGGGAATGCCGCTGAGGTCGGCCACCACGTGCCGCGGGCGCCAGGGCAGCCGGTCCACCGGCGCACCGGCACGGTTGGCCCAGGCGGTCACGAAGCCATAGCCGGCGCCGGCGCAGGCGTCCCAGCAGTTCGACGAGACGAACAGCACCTGGCTGCGCGGGCAGCCGAAATGCGCGCCGACCAGCCCGTAGACCGCGGGGGCCGGCTTGAACACGCCGACGCTCTCGACCGAGAGCACGGCATCGAGCAGATCGCCGATCCCCGCCGCCTCGACCGCGCCGGCGAGCATGTCGGGCGAGCCGTTCGAGAGAATCGCCGTAGCCCGCCCCTGCTGCTTCAGCGCGGCCAGCATCGCGGGCACCTCGGGATAGGCATCGAGCTCCCAGTAGAGCGCCAGCAGCCGCTCGCGCAGCGCCGGATCGGCGAGCCCGTGCGCCTCCAGCGCATGGTCGAGCCCGTCCTGCGTCACCTTCCAGAAATCCGTGTGCACGCCGGTCGCAGCGCGCAGCCAGGTGTACTGCAATTGCTTCAGCCGCCAGGTAGCGGCGATCGCGGGCCAGTGGCGCGCGAAGTCCTCGCGCCCCGGCTCGGCGGCGGCGCGGCGGGCCGCGGCGGCGACGTCGAACAGCGTTCCATAGGCGTCGAACACGCAGGTGGTGATGGTCATGGCACCTCTCCGCTCGCCGCTTCGGTGGGCGAGAGAATGACCAAGAGTCGGGCGGAATGGAACCCCCGGCCGAGCGGAACGCGGAGGCGGCCCGCGCGCGACCGGCTTCGCCGCCGGCGGCTCAGCAGGCTCCCGAATCCGCCCTCGCCACCGAGGCCACCATGACGCCGTTGCCGGGGCAGCCGCCGCGCACGCCGCGGCTGAGATCCTGCACGATGGTCATGCGGCCGGGATCGCCGGACAGCCGGGCGCGGTAGACGTAGAGCCCCTCCATCACCCGCTGCACATAGTTGCGCGTCTCGCCGAAGGGGATCGACTCGATCCAGTCGATCGTGTCGATGCCAGGGAGCCGCGGGTCGCCGAACTCGCCGATCCACTGGTCGACGCGGTCGGGTCCGGCGTTGTAGGCCGCGGCCGCAAGGACGTAGGAGCCGCCATAGGTGACGAGCTGATCGGCCAGATAGCTCTGGCCCAGCCGGGCATTGTACTGCCAGTCGTCCAGCAGCCGGGCGCCCGAGTAGGGCTCGCCGATCTCGCCCGCCACCTTGCGCGCCGTCGCCGGCATCAGCTGCATGAGGCCGCGCGCGCCGGCCGGGCTGACCGCGCGCGGGTTGAGCTCGGTCTCCTGCCGGGCGATCGCCATGGCCAGCGCCGGCTCCACCTTCGAGGCATAATGCGCCAGCGCGGTCACCGGGTAATAGGCGGGGTAGAGGATCACGCCCTTGCTGGCCGCGCGCTTGGCGACGCGCACCGCGAAATGCGGCTCGCCCAGCGCGAGCCCAAGATCGGCCAGCGCCCCCAGCGCCGCACGGCCCTGCATGCGGTTGCCCAGATCCGAGAACAACCAGAAGGCCAGCGGGTCCTGGTCCGCATAGTGCAGCAGCACGGCGGCGCGCACCTCGTCGGTGCGCAGCGCCGGGCTTTTCGACCAGTCCGGCAGCGCGCGTGTCGCAATCTTCGGGTCCCCCTTCAGTCCCAGCTTCGCGGCCGCGAGCTGGCCGTAGAACGCGGTCGGATACTTCGCGGCGGCGCGGTACCACCTGGCGGCCCTGGCCCCGTCCCCTGCTGCCTCGTAGGCGCGGCCGAGCCAATAGCCGCCGCGGCCCAGGCTGATCGGCGTGTCGACCACCTTTTCGAACCGCTGGAAATGCGGGATCGCGCGGCGCGGCTGGTTGAGCTTTCTGAGCGCGATCCAGCCCGCCAGCCACTCCAGATCGGCGTAGTCCCTGGCATGCGCCGGACTCAGATGGTGCTCATCGGCCAGCGCATAGCCCAGCGCCGGCTTGCCGGTGCGCGCCTCCCGCCGGGCCAGGGCCTCGCGCCTGCCGGCCCAGAGTTCCGGGATGCCGAGCTTGTGCGCGTCGCCGCTGATATGCGCCAGAAGCGCCGCCGCATCGTCGTAGCTGCCGGCGCGCCACAGCCGGCTGAACGCGGCCCAGTTGGCCGCGGCCGCGTCGGTCGGCACCTCGCCCGCCCGCGACGCCACCTTGCCGCCGGCGACAAGCCGGGCCAGGGCCTCGAGTCCCGGCCATTCGGGGTGGCGGCCGGCAAAGGCGCGGAACTCGGCTTCCGAGCCGGCGCCCGATCGCAGCTTCTGCCACATGACGAGGTCGTAGATCAGTTGATCGCCGCTGCGCGTCGCGATCTGCTCGGCCCCCGCCCAGTCGCGGGCCTGCCCGAGCTTCAGGGCATCGGCGAGCACGGCGCCGCCCGAGCGCGCGGTCGCGAGCTCGAACGCGCCGGCCCGACCGGATGCAACGACTGCGACAGAGAGGAAAACGGCGGCCAGCGCCAGGGCGCGCAAGGGCATGGCAAAGTCTCTTTTCTGCTCTCGGGTTCCCGGCTCGGGGCTGTCAGTCTTCTTGCTGATTTGCCCGCATCCTATCATATCGTGACCCCGCCGTATCGGGCGCGCAGGGAAATTTTTGCCGCCTCGCACGACCGACCGCCGCCCCTGCGCCAGCCCGCGCTTGCGCCTCCACCCGATTGCGCATAGGGTCGCGCGGACCTTGGCCCAGACCGGATCCGGACCCATGTTCAGAGGCTCTCTCGTCGCCCTAGTCACGCCCTTCCGCAACGGCTCGATCGACGAGGACGCGCTCGCCGGCCTGGTCGAGTGGCACGTCGCCCAGGGCACCCACGGCCTCGTCCCCGTCGGCACCACGGGCGAGAGCCCCACCCTCAGCCACGAGGAGCACGAGCGGGTCATCGAGGTCGTGGTCGAGGCCGCGGCCAAGCGCCTCCCCGTGATCCCCGGCACCGGCTCGAACAACACCACCGAGGCGATCCGCTTCATGCGCCACGCCGAGCGCGTCGGCGCCGACGCCGCCCTGGTTGTCACGCCCTACTACAACAAGCCGACCCAGGCCGGGCTGATCGCGCATTACAAGGCGCTGCACGACTGCTGCGAGCTGCCGATCATCATCTATAACATCCCCGGCCGCTCGGTGGTCGACATGTCGCCTGCCACCATGGGCGAGCTGGCGAGGCTGCCGCGCATCGTCGGGGTCAAGGACGCCACCGGCGACATCGTGCGCGTCTCCAAGCAGCGCGAGTCCTGCGGGCACGACTTCATCCAGCTGTCGGGCGAGGACGCCTCGGCGCTGGGCTTCAACGCCCATGGCGGGATCGGCTGCATCTCCGTCACCGCCAACGTCGCGCCGCGCCTGTGCGCCGAGTTCCAGGAGGCGACGCTCAAGGGCGACTTCGCCACGGCGCTCGAATACCAGGACCGGCTGATGCCCTTGCACACCGCCGTCTTCCTCGAGCCCGGCACCGCCGGCGCCAAGTACGGGCTGTCCGTGCTCGGCCGCTGCTCGGACGAGGTGCGCCTGCCGCTCGTGCCGGCCACGGAGCCGGTGCGGGGCCGCATCCGCGAGGCCATGGTGCATGCCGGGCTGATCAACGCCTGATCCCATGGCTGCCAAGGACAAGGGCGGCGGTGGCCGCGTCGTCGCGGAGAACCGCAAGGCCCGCTACAACTACTTCGTCGAGGACACGCTCGAGGTCGGCCTCGTGCTCGAGGGCTCCGAGGTCAAGAGCCTGCGCGAGGGCAAGGCCAACATCGCCGAGAGCTACGCCAACGTCGAGGGTGGCGAGCTGTGGCTGATCAACAGCTACATCGCCCCCTTCTCCCAGGCCAAGTCGGAAGCCTTCGGCCACGACGAGCGGCGCAACCGCAAGCTGCTCGCCTCGGCGCGGCAGATCTCCGAGCTGGCCGCGGCCGTGGGCCGGCAGGGCATGACGCTGGTGCCGCTCAAGCTCTATTTCAACCAGCGCGGCATCGCCAAGCTGCTGATCGGCCTGGCCAAAGGCAAGAAGCAGGAGGACAAGCGCGAAACCGAGAAACAGCGCGACTGGCAGCGCGAGAAGCGGCGCCTGCTCAAGGAGCTCGGATGACCCGGGCCGCCACCCACTCTGCGCCGGGCCTCGACCGCCTGATGGCGGCGGTCGACGCCACCTGGCCGGCGGCGCAATATCGCAGCCTCGGACCCTGGACCCTGCGCCGCGGCGCCGGCGGCGGCCAGCGCGTCTGCGCCGCATCGACCGAGGACGAGGCCGCCGACTTGGAGACCGCGGCAGCCGCGATGAGTGCCTGGCAGCAGGTGCCGCTGTTTCGCCTCGGCGAGGACCAGACCGTGCTCGACGAGCGACTGGAGCAGGCCGGCTACCGCCGTCACGACCCGGTGGTGCTCTACGCCGCGCCGGTCGGCCGCCTCGCCGACGGCCGCGACGAGACGGCCCACGTGATCCGTGTCCGCGCGCCGCTCGCCATCGTCGACGAGATCTGGGCGCGGGGCGGCATCGGCCCCAGGCGTCGCGCGGTGATGCAGCGCGCGCCGCAGCCGAAGGTCACGCTGCTCGCCCGCACCGGCGACCGGCCCGCCGGGGTCGCCTTCGTCGGCACCGACCGAGAGCTGGCGATGGTCCACGCCTTCGAGGTGGTCCCCGCCCATCGCCGCCTCGGCGCCGGCGAGACGCTGCTGCGCGGCGCCGCCAGCTTCGCTTTCGAGCAGGGCTGCGACTGGCTGGCGCTCGCGGTCACCGAGGCCAATGCACCGGCGCGCGCGCTCTACGCCAAGCTCGGCATGCAGGTCGCCGGACGCTACCACTACCGGGTCGGGGCGGCATGAGGCGCGCCGCGCCAACCGCCGGGCGCGCCCTGCTCGTCGCCCTCGCACTGCTCGCCGTCACGCCCGGACCGGTGACGGCGCAGCAGAAGCCGTCCGAGACCGCGCTCCCGCCCGAGCTGGATCCCGGGGCCCCCCAGGGCGCCGCGCTCACGGCGCGCATCAACCGTGCCTTCGACCGCTATGCGCTACCGGTGGGGCCGTTCACCCGCAGCACGGCGGACACCACGGACCTCGAGGGCCGGGTGATCCGTTCGGCCTATCGCCTGGCCGACCCAGAGGCGACCACCGCCGCCGTGATCGACGGCTATCGCATGCGGCTCGAGGCGCTGGGCTACTCGCCGCTCTTCGCCTGCGAGAACACGGAGTGCGGCGGCTTCGACTTCCGCTTCGCCGTCGAGTTGCTCCCGCCTCCGGCCATGCTCATGGACGTGGCCGACTTCGCCCAGCTCTCGGCACGGCGCGGAACCGGAGCCGAGGCGACGTACCTCTCCGTTCTCGTCAGCCGCCTGCTCGGCGCCGTCTATATCCAGACCGTCGCCGTTGCCCCCGCCACGCCGGGAATCGACGTTGCCCCGGCGACGGCGGCGGCGCCCTCCGGGGCGCTGCGGGCGATGCAGCCGGGCGCCGAGAAGGCGCTGCTCGAGCGCCTGACCGGCTTCGGCCATGTGCGCCTTCAGGGGCTGGCCTTCGAGCCCGGCAGCGCGGCGCTGACGCCGGACTCGGCGGCTGCGCTCGACCTCATCGCCCGCGCGCTCGCGGCGCGGCCGAGCCTCTCCGTCCTGGTCGTCGGCCACTCCGACAACCAGGGCTCGCTCGACGACAACATCTCGCTGTCGCAGCGCCGCGCCGAGGCCGTGCGTGACGCACTGGTCGCGCGCGGCATCGATGCCGCACGGCTCGAGGCCCACGGTGCCGGCTTCCTCGCCCCGGTGGCCTCGAACGCCACCGAGGAGGGCCGCGCCCTCAACCGCAGGGTCGAGCTGGTGCTGCGCTAGGATCGAACGGCCCGTCTTCGCCCCCGCGCGCGCGCGCGCCGCGCCGCGACCGACCCCGAAAAGAGGAAGGCCCGGCACGTCGGCCGGGCCTCGTCCCTCGCCCCGCTTGACGCGCGGGGTCAGTGCAGCTGGTCGCCAACCCGGCCAATCGCCTCGTCGACGAGCTGGTCGGCCTTGTCATCCGGCATCTTGCTGGCGATCACCTCGCCGGCCGCGGCGATGGCCACCTCGACGGCGCGATTGCGCACCTCGCGCAGCGCCTTGGTCTCGGCCATCTCGATCTGCTCCCCGGCCTGGCGGAGCCGGCGCTCGATCGAGGCGTCGAGATCGGCCTTGGCCTTCTCGGCGAACTGCTCGGCGTCCTGCCTGGCCCGCTCGACGATCTCCTGCGCCTGGCTGTCGACCTCGCGCTGCTTGCGCTCGAACTGGGCGAAGGTGGCCTGCGCCTCCTCGCGCAGGCGGCGGACCTCGTCGATCTCCTCGCGGATCCGCTCGGCGCGCGCGTCCAGCTGCTTGACGATCATGCTGTGGACGCGGAAATAGGCCAGGATCACCAGGAAGATCGCGACCGCGATGCCGAAGACGAACCAGGTATCGTGAAGCGGGCTCATGGTGCAGCCTCCTCAGCCCGAACCGGCCGCGTCCGCGGCCCGGCGCTTGCGTGCCGGGACCCGGCTTTCGACCGCGGACTTGACCGCGCCCTCGTCCATCACCTCGGGCATCATGCGCCCGATGATGGCGGCGGCGGCCTGCTCGGCCACCTCGCGCACGGCGGCCGAGGCCTCTTCGCGGATCTCCTCGATGCGTTTCTCCGATTCGAAGGCGCGCGCGGCGATCTCGGCATCCGCCTTGGCCATTGCCGCATCGATGTCCTTCTGGATCTCGGCGCGGGTCTCGGCGGCGATCGACTGGGCCTTGGCGCGGGCGTCGGCCAGCGCCTGCTCATAGGCGGCCTCGGCTTCGGCGGCCTTGCGGCGGAACTCCTCGGCCGGATCGAGTTCGTCGGCGATGGCGTCGGCGCGCTCCTCGAGCACGCTGGCGATGCGCGGCAGCGCGATCCGGCTCATCAACAGGAAGAGCACGAAAAGGCCCACCGCCATCCAGAAGATCTGGCTCGGGTAGGTGGTCAGGTCGAGCTGCGGCAGCCCCGTGGCGTGGTGGCCCGCCGCTGCTGCTTCGGTGGTCGCCATCTAACTCTCCGGTCGCTGGCTGTCCACGTGGGTTCCGGACCGGGCGCGCGGGCGCCCGTCCGCCTGTCCTCTCGCCTCAGACGGCGAACATCAGGAGCAGCGCGATCAGGAAGCCGAAGATGCCCAGCGCCTCGGCGAAGGCGATGCCGAGGAACATGGTGGCGACCTGCTCGCGCGCGGCCGCCGGGTTGCGCAGGGCGCCGCTCAGATAGTTGCCGACCACGTGGCCAATGCCGATGCCGGCGCCGCCCATGGCGGTGCAGGCCATGCCGGCGCCGATGTACTTGCCCAGAAGGGTCGCGGCTGCAGCTTCCATTGTTCTGTCTCCTCTCGAAGGGATGGTTCGTTGGCTGTTGCTGAACGGCCTCAGTGACTCAGCGGGTGGACCGCGTCCCTGAGGTAGATCACGGTCAGGATGGCGAAGATATAGGCCTGCACGATGGCGACCACGACCTCGAGCCCGACGATCGCCACCATCAGCGCCAAGGGCAGGACGCCGAGGATCGAAAGCACCGGCACGAAGGCGGCGAACACCTTCAGCACCGCGTGGCCGGCCATCATGTTGCCGGCAAGTCGGATCGAGTGGCTGACCGGGCGCACGAAGAACGAGATCACCTCGATCACCGCCAGGATCGGTCTGAGCACCGGCGGCGCGGCCGTCGGCCAGAACAGCGCCAGGAAGGCCGGCCCCTGCTTGATGAAGCCGAGCACGATGACGGTGAAGAACACGATCAGCGCCAGCGTCGCGGTGATGGCCACCTGCGAGGTGACGGTGAAGGAATAGGGAATCAGCCCCATCACGTTCGAGAACAGGATGAAGACGAACAGGGTGAAGATGTAGGGGAAGAAGCGCACCCCCTCCTCGCCGAGCACGTCGGTGACCATCTGGTGCACGAAGCCGTAGAGCATCTCGGCCAGCGACTGCACGCGCGTTGGCACCAGCGCGCGCCCGCGCGTGCCCAGGATCAACAGTGCCGAGATGGCCAGCACCACCAGCGTGACCCACAGCGTCTGGTTGGTGATGGTCAGCAGTCCGATCTCGTGGCCGCCGAACAGCGGCTCGACCCGGAACTGGTGCATCGGGTGGATGCTCAGCTCTTGTGCGAAGGTACTGCCCGCCGCCATCCTCAGGTCCCTGTTTCCCCGCGCCGGCGTTGACCCCGGCGCCTCAGTCCTCGTTGTCGTCCCGCTTCGTCGCGTCGCGGGCTTGCTCGCGGCTCAGCTCCTCGGCCGAGCGCAGCGCCGTGCGTATCCCGGCCGCCATCCCGAGCAGCACGAACACGATGAGAAAGACCGGCCGCGTGCCCAAGGCCACGTCGAGCCCCCATCCCATCGCCGCGCCGATCAGGCCGCCGACGACCAGTTCGAGGGTCATTCGCCACGCCACGCTGGCCGCGGTGAACTCTCCTCCGATGTTGCGCCGCTTCGGCTTCCGGGCCTGGCGCGCCGCCCGGATCCGCTTGTCCAGCTCCTCGAGCTTGGCGGACCGGTCGTCGGGCGCGCCCATGGCCAGGCACCTCACGGCATGGCACCGGGGAACAGCCGCCCCCGGCGAAAGACGCGGCGGACAATACGGGGGCCTTCGGGGGGTGTCAAGCACCGGAACGGTGCCGCAACATTCGAATAAATTATTGATACACAAAGACAATAACGTCTTTGGCGCGTGCGCAGCGGCACCCGCTGCGCCACTTGCCCCGGTTGCGGTACCGCTCCGCGCGGCCCCGTGCAATCATGCGCTTCGCCACGGGGGCGAATCCGTGTATGATTGCGCAATCGGCCTGCCGCCGACAAGGCGGTCTCGCCCAAAGGAGGCGCAGCCATGAGAACGCTTGTCCTCGCCGTTGCGACGATCGCGCTCGTCGGTCTCGCCGGCGCACCATATGCGGCCGCGTGCGCCGCGCACAGCCAGCAGCAGTCCGCGGAGGCACCGCCGCCACCGCCGCCGCCGAACCCCTCGACCTGACGCGGCGCGCGGCCCGGGACGCGCGGCGCGGGCCGGATCTCGCTCTCCGGCCCCAGACTGCGTTTGGCTTGTTCCCCGCAGGCGGTGACGATATGACCGCCTGACCCGAACGCCGCAGACGAGCCCGCAGCCGTGCCGCATGCCCCCGATTCCGCCGCCCGACCGCGCGTCGCCCTTCTGGTGACCTGCCTGGTCGACCTGATGCGCCCCTCGGTCGGCTTCGCCGCCGTGAAGCTCCTGGAGGAGGCCGGCTGCACGGTCGAGGTGCCCGCCCAGACCTGCTGCGGCCAGCCGAACTACAACTCGGGCGACCGTGCCGGCGCGCAGGCGCTGGCCCGCCGGATGATCGCCGCCATGGACGGCTACGACCACGTGGTGGTTCCCTCGGGCTCCTGCGCCGCCACCGTGATCAAGGACTACCCCCAGCTCTTCGCCGGCGACCCCGACTGGGAGGCGCGCGCCGAGGACCTCGCCGCGCGCACCCATGAGATCGTGAGCTTTCTCACCGACTTGCTCGGGCTCGAGCGCGTCTCCGCCCGGCTCGAGGCCCGGGCGACCTACCACGACTCCTGCTCGGGGCTGCGCGCGCTCGGCATCAAGGAACAGCCGCGCCGCCTGCTCGCCAGCGTCGAGGGCCTCGAGCTCGCCGAGCTCGGCGAGGCGGAGGTCTGCTGCGGCTTCGGCGGCACGTTCTGCGTCAAGTACCCCGACATCTCGAACAAGATGGTCGCGAACAAGGCCGCCGACATCGCCGCGACCGGCGCCGAGCTGGTGCTCGCAGGCGATCTCGGCTGCCTGATGAACATGGCCGGCAAGCTCTCGCGCGAGGGCCGCGCGGTGCGCGCGCGCCACGTCGTCGAGGTGCTGGCCGGCGAGACCGCGACCCCGGCGATCGGCGAGGACTGAGATGATCGCCCACGCCCCCACCACGCCGCGCTTCAAGCACAATGCGAAGGCCGCGCTCGCCGACCCCAACATCCAGGCGGCGATGAGCCACGCCCAGTCGGGCTTCGTCGAGAAGCGCGCCCGGGCCGCCGCCGCGCTGCCGGAGTTCGACGCGCTGCGCGACGCCGCGCGCGATCTCAAGAACCACACG
>NZ_JBZSYN010000082.1:0-6746 GCF_058622915.1 Thermohalobaculum sp.
CGCCAGCGCCCGGGCACCGCCTCGGGCGTGATCTTCATGACGCTGGAGGACGAGACCGGCGTCATCAACGCCATCGTCTGGCCCCGGGTCTACGAGCGCTTCCGCCGCGCCGTGATCGCCGGGCGGCTCTTGCGCCTGACCGGCCGGCTGCAGCGCGAGGGCGCGGTCGCCCACCTGATCGCCTGGCGCGTCGAGGACCTCTCGCCGCTGATCGACCGCCTCGGCCTGCCGCCCCAGACGCCGCCCCAGACGCCGCCCCAGACGCCGCCCCAGACGCCGCCCCAGACGCCGCGCCCCGACGAGGCGCGCCGCGGCCCGCCGGCCCCCGTCGCCCGCCACCCGCGCGAGCAGGCCAAGCGACTCTTCCCCAGCCGCGACTTCCATTGAGACCCGCCTGCCCGACGCGCCCGCCTCGGGCGCCCGGGGTCCGCACGCCGACCCGCAAAGCGGCATTGGGCCCCGCCCCGGTCCCGCGCGAAATCCGCACGATCCCCCTGGCTCCGTTAAGAAAAACTTTTCAATTTTGCCGCAGCATCGGGGTCCGGCCGCGGCCGTTCCGGCGCCGCCGGTCGGGCGCCAGTCGGGGCGCCAGTCGGGCCCCCGGCCGCGAGAACGATGACTTAACCGGGGTGGCCTTGCCTAAATCTTGACAAATTCGGAGAACTGACCCAATTTCAACCCTAAGGATAGACAAGAATATGGACGTGATTCCCAGGTTGTGTGCTGCGTGGCACGAATCTGGACCGAGGCGGATGGGATGGGCGGCGCAGCCCGAACTCTGATGCGTAGAGTGTGACGAGACGTGACTGCACCCTCCGGCGACGGAGGTACGACCCAGAGAACCCCAAACGAGGGCGCGCCACCGATCCATCCCGATACGACGCGGCAAGCGTCACGAAGACCCGGCGGCGCCCCCAGGGGCCCCGCCGGTGTTTGCGGGCCCCGCGAGTCGTCCCTTTCCATTCGACAACCGCGACCGCACCGGCTAGAAGGCGCACCGAACGAGGCCCCCGCCGGCGCAAGAGCGAAAGTCGAGCAAGCGGATTCCAGATGCTGAACGTCGTCCTTATCATCCACCTGGTCCTCGCCATCTGCCTCATCTGCGTGGTGCTGCTGCAGCGCTCCGAGGGCGGGGCGCTCGGCATCGGCGGCGGTGGCGGCGGACTGATCTCGCAGCGCGGCGCCACCACGGCGCTGGCCAAGATCACCTGGGCGCTGGCGATCGGCTTTCTCGCCACCTCGATGACGCTGACCATCCTGGCCCGCGGCGGCGGCGGCGCCGGCTCGGTGCTCGAGCGCATCCAGGGCAGCAGCGGCACCACCGGCACCACCGGCGGGGGCCAGAAGCAGCAGCAGGGCACCCAGCTGCCGCTGCCCAACCTGTCGCAGCCAGCCCCGGCCCCGAGCGACGTGGTGCCGCCCGCCCCGGCCGAAGGCACGACCCCGGCCCCCGCGACCGGCACCTCGGGCAGCGCGACCACCGGCCCCTCCGGCAGCGCCACCACCGGCACCTCCGGCGGCGCGACCGGCGGCACCTCCGGCGGCGCGACCGGCAGCACTTCCGGCGGCAGCGCGGGCGCGCCGGCCAGCAAGTGACGACGCCGGCGGGCGCCGGGCCAGGAGGCCCCGCCCGCACCCGGCGCGGCAAGCCGCTTCGCGCCTGCCAGCCGGCCCTCATAGCATTTGCCCGCGGCGTCGCGCTCGGCTAACCTCGGCGCCTCAGCGACTTGCGCCGGGACCGACCCAACCCAGAACTCAGGACAACCAGACAGAACAGACCGGCGGCGCGGGCTGTGCGCCCCGCCGCATCGGCACGGAGGACCATCATGACCACTCTCGACGACCTGAAAGAAAGCCTCGCCGCCGGCCGCATCAGCCGGCGCGCCTTCATGGAGGGCGCCATCGCGCTCGGCGCCGGCGTCGCCGCCGCCGAGACGATGATGGGCACGGCACTGGCGGCCGCGCCCCGGCGCGGCGGCCACCTCAGGCAGGGCCTGACCGGCGGCGCCAGCACCGACACGCTCGACCCGGCGAAGATCCTCGACACCTACATGGAACAGGTCAGCATGGGTCAGCTGAGGAACAACCTCACCGAGATCGGCCCCGACAACAAGCTGCGCCCCGAGCTGGCCGAGAGCTGGGAGGCCTCCAAGGACGCCGCGACCTGGACCTTCAAGCTCCGCAAGGGCGTCGAGTTCCACAGCGGCAAGCCGCTCGAGGCCGCCGACATCGTCGCCACCTTCCAGCACCATATGGGCCCGAAATCGGAGTCCGGCGCCAAGGGCATCGTGCGCCCGATCACCAACGTCAAGGCCGACGGCAAGGACACCGTGGTGTTCACGCTCGAGGGCGGCAACGCCGACTTCCCCTACCTCGTCTCGGACTACCACCTCGGCATCTGCCCGGCCAAGGCCGACGGCACGATGGACTGGCAATCGGGCGATGGCACCGGCGGCTACAAGCTGGTCAAGTTCGAGCCCGGCGTGAACACCCAGACCACGCGCAACCCCAACTACTGGAAACCCAACGCGGCCTGGTTCGACTCGATCGAGAACCTGTTCATCCCCGACGTCACCGCGCGCACCTCGGCGCTGATTAGCGGCAAGATCGACGTGATGTCGAACCTCGAGCTCAAGACCGTCTCCCTGCTCGAGAAGAACCCCCGGCTCAAGGTGTTCCAGACCTACGGCAACAAGCACGCGGTGTTCCCGATGATGTGCGACCGCGCGCCGTTCACCGACAACCACGTGCGCCTGGCGATGAAATACGCCATCGACCGCAAGGAGATCCTGAAGACGGTGCTGCGCGGCTACGGCCAGCTGGGCAACGACAGCCCCGTGGGCCCGGCCAACATCTACCGCGCCACGGCCGCCGAGATGCCACAGCGCCATTTCGATGCCGACAAGGTCAGGTTCCACCTCAAGAAGGCCAAGCTCAGCAAGCTCTCGGTCCAGCTCTGGGTCGCCAACACCGCCTTCGAGGGCGCGGTCTCGGCCGCCTCGCTGTTCCAGCAGTCCGCCGCCAAGGCCGGCGTCAACATCAAGCTCACGCGCGCGCCCGACGACGGCTACTGGTCGAACATCTGGCTGGTGAAGTCGTTCTGCGCCGGCTACTGGGGCGGCCGCCCGACCGAGGACTGGATCTTCAGCCAGGTCTACGCCAAGGGCGCCGACTGGAACGAATCGCACTGGGACAATGCCGAGTTCAACAAGCTCCTGATCGAGGCCCGCGCCGAGCTCGACACCGCCAAGCGGCGCGAGATGTATGTGCGCATGCAGCAGCTGGTGAACCAGGACGGCGGCACCATCATCCCGATGTTCATGTCCTACACCCAGGCGGTGTCGTGCAAGATCGGGCTGCCCGCGCAGATCGCCTCGAACTGGGAGCTCGACGGCCAGAAGAGCGGCGAGCGCTGGTGGTTCGCCGCCTGAGCCCGGCCTGAGCGCGACCCGGCGCGGGGCCCGTCCTCCGCGCGCACTGCGGCCCCGGTGCCACGCCGGGGCCGTTTCGCCGGCCCGGGCCCCCCGCCGCGCCCCGCGCGCCTTGCCCGCTGCCCCCGAATCTAGTATCCCTCAAATCCCGTGGAACGAAATAAGGGGGGATGCCCGGGCCGCGCCGCCCGCACCCCGATAACCACGGGATCGGGCATGGCACGTTACATCTTCATCACCGGCGGCGTGGTCTCCAGCCTCGGCAAGGGCCTCGCCTCCGCCGCCTTGGGCGCGCTCTTGCAGGCGCGCGGCTACACCGTGCGGCTCAGAAAGCTCGACCCCTATCTCAACGTCGACCCCGGCACCATGTCGCCCTTCGAGCACGGCGAGGTCTTCGTCACCGACGACGGCGCCGAGACCGACCTCGATCTGGGCCATTACGAGCGCTTCACCGGCGTGCCGGCGCGGCGCACCGACTCGGTCTCCTCGGGCCGCATCTACCAGAACGTGCTCGAGAAGGAGCGCCGCGGCGACTACCTGGGCAAGACCATCCAGGTCATCCCCCACGTCACCGACGAGATCAAGGACTGGATCGCCATCGGCGACGCCGAGTCCGACTTCATGCTGTGCGAGATCGGCGGCACCGTGGGCGACATCGAGGGCCTGCCCTTCTTCGAGGCGATCCGCCAGTTCGGCCAGGAGCGCCCGGCCGGCCAGTGCATCTACATGCACCTCACGCTGCTGCCCTACCTCGCCGCCTCGGGAGAGCTCAAGACCAAGCCCACCCAGCACTCGGTCAAGGAGCTGCGCTCGATCGGCATCGCGCCCGACGTGCTGGTCTGCCGCACCGAAAAGCCGATCCCCGAGAAGGAGATCGCCAAGCTGGCGCTGTTTTGCAACGTGCGCGCGGAAGCCGTGATCCCCGCGCTCGACCTCACCACCATCTACGAGGCGCCCTTGGCCTACCACCGCGTCGGGCTCGACCAGGCGGTGCTCGACGCCTTCCGCATCGCCCCCGCGCCGCGCCCCGACCTGGCGCGCTGGGAGCACGTCATCGACTCGGTGCACAACCCCGACGGCGAGGTCAACATCGCCATCGTCGGCAAGTACACCCAGCTCGGCGACGCCTACAAGTCGATCGCCGAGGCGCTGACCCATGGCGGCATCGCCAACCGGGTCAAGGTCAACCCGAAATGGCTCGACTCGGAAATCTTCGAGCGCGAGGACCCCGCCCCCTGGCTCGAGGACTTCGAGGGCATCCTGGTGCCCGGCGGCTTCGGCGAGCGCGGCACCGAGGGCATGATCCGCGCCGCCCAGTTCGCGCGCCAGCGCAACGTGCCCTATTTCGGCATCTGCCTGGGCATGCAGATGGCGGTGATCGAGGCCACCCGCAACCTGCTCGGCGTCGAGCGCGCCGGATCGGAGGAGTTCGACCACGAAGCGGGGATTGCAGGAACGGGCCAGCGCCGCTTCGAGCCGGTGATCTACCACCTCAAGGAATGGCTCGAGGGCAACCGCACCATCAAGCGCGAGATCACCGACGCCAAGGGCGGCACCATGCGGCTGGGCGCCTACGACGCCATTTTGTCCGACGGCAGCCAGGTCGCCGGCATCTACGACAGCCTGACGATTAGCGAGCGCCACCGCCACCGCTACGAGGTGGCGCTGGGCTACCGCGAAAAGCTCGAAGGCGCAGGCCTGCGGTTTAGCGGCATGTCCCCCGACGGCCGCCTGCCCGAGATCGTCGAGATCCCCGGCCACCCGTGGTACATCGGCGTGCAGTTCCACCCCGAGCTGAAGTCGAAACCCTTCGAGCCACACCCGCTGTTCGCGGATTTCGTGCGCGCGGCGGTGGAGCAGGGGCGGTTGGTGTGATGCCTCACTCGTCCCCAAACAAATTTAGTTCTTCTACTTCGCGTCTTGCTTGTGGTATAAAAATCTTTTTTATTTTACCGCTGATACTATTTATTGACGTAAAAATCGCAGATATTTCCGACGGTCGAGCGCCTCCAATTCTTGCTCTATTGTACCTATTCAAACTGTCCCCGATCACGACCAATGTCTCTTTATCTGCGCTTCCGTCAATTTCAAATGGCAAAGTTCGCCTCTCTTCGTAATCAAAGACGCGACCTTGTCTGCTATTCACGTAATAGCCCGCAACACTAAACCTTTTTATCTTTGGCTCTCGGTCTATTACATTCGTCCAGACGTATTCCTTTGAATCAGCATCCAGTAACGCGATAGATTCGTCTTCACGCGAGATATTACAATTTATGACGCCATAATTGTTGATAACCGTGTGGCCGCGCCTCAAAGCTGGCTCGGTCGCGTCTGCTATAGCGTCAATATCACCTGACGGGATGCCCCCGTCTCTAACTTGCTTCTCAAATTTTGAATCTGGCTCATTCCCAAGGACAGAATTCCAAATAAGTTCCAAGAATTTAATCAAAAAGTAACTTCCAGTACTACCAGATAATATCGCCGCAGCTGGTATCAAAAATTCCTTAGACGAAACAATTTCAATAAATGCTTCAAAACTCCCCTCGCGCAACGCCACAATATTTACATCATATTTAAATCGACGAAATTTTCGCCTACGAACATGGCCTTCATGCAAGTAATGAATTGGAATTAAGATCGACCGAGATATCCCTGAAATGCTCTCCATTCCCGCGTATGCCGGTAGCCTATGCTCGTCAGCCAAGCCACCACCAAATCGTATTGATACTCGCTCTCTATCCATAGGTTCATCGCTCAAAATTGCACTCTAAGAATTAATACAAATAAATAATATCCGAATCAAGCAAGCGGAGGGTGGGTGGCAACCCACCACTTCGCCGTCGAACGCTTTCGCGTCGGTGGGTTTCACCCACCCTACTCCCTGAACACACCCGTCGGCACAGCGCCCGCCCAATCCGGCTCCGCCACCCCGCGCGCAAGATCGCGATGGATCGAGCCCGCAGGTGGATCGACCCGACCCACCACTCACCCGCAGCCACGCTGACTGTGGGTTCAAGCAACCCAGCCCGCAGTCCGCCCCGCCCGCCACCCGAGAGGAGGATCGCGCCCGACCGGGTGGGCGCGAGCATCGCGCCCGCCTGGGGGCGGGCGGGCGCGATCCGGCGCTGCCGCGCCGGGGGCGCCGCAGCCCGTGGGCTGGACCGTCCCGACCCACCACGCGCCCGCGGCCACGCCGACGGTGGGTTCAAAGAACCCACCCTACCCATTGTTCCCGCACGCCCGCCAAGCATGTAGCCCGTAGGGTGGGTCGTCCCGACCCACCACGCGCCCCCGGCCACGCCGACGGTGGGTTCA
>NZ_JBZSYN010000083.1:0-7580 GCF_058622915.1 Thermohalobaculum sp.
CGATGGTTGCCTAGCGACCTGGTTCCTGCCCAAGGCGACCCCGACCGCGGCACGCAAGCAGTGGATCGCCGGCATGAAACCCCTGGGGGCGCTGGTGGTCGATGCGGGCGCGGTAGCGGCGCTGAGGCGCGGCAAGTCGTTGCTGCCTGCCGGCGTGCGGCGCGTCGACGGCGCCTTCGAGCGCGGCGACCCGGTGGCGATCGTCACCGAGGCCGGCGAGGCGGTCGGTGCTGCGCTGGCGAGCTACAACGCCGCAGAGGCCCGCGCCATCGCGGGGAAGAAATCCGACCGGATACCGGCTATCCTCGGCTATCCGGGCCGCGCGGCGCTGGCGCATCGCGACGACATGGTGATCTGGGGGATGTGATGGACAGGCCGATCGACGTGACGACGATGATGCAGGGCCTCGGTGCCCGCGCCCGCGCGGCATCAGCTGCGCTCGCCACCGCGCCTGCCGCCGCCAAGACTGCCGCGATGGAGGCCGCTGCCGACGCCATCCTCGCCAGCGAGGCCGGAATCCTCGCCGCCAACGAGACCGACATGGCCTATGGCCGCGACAAGGGCCTGTCGCCGGCCATGCTCGACCGGCTGCTGCTCACGCCTGCCCGCATCGGCGCCATGGCCGAGGGGCTCGGCAGCGTCGCGGCCCAGCCCGACCCGGTGGGCGCGGTGATGGCTCAGTGGGACATGCCCTCGGGCCTGCACATCCGCCGGGTGCGCACGCCGCTGGGTGTCGTCGGCGTGATCTACGAGAGCCGGCCCAACGTCACCGCGGACGCAGGGGGGCTTTGCCTCAAGGCCGGCAACGCGGCGATCCTGCGCGGCGGCTCGGAGAGCTTTCACTCGTCGGGCGCGATCCACGCCTGCCTCGAGGCCGGGCTGCGCGCCGCCGGCCTGCCCGAGGACGCCATCCAGCGCGTGCCGACCCGCGACCGCGCGGCGGTGGCCGAGATGTTGCGCATGACGCAGTTCATCGACGTGATCGTGCCGCGCGGCGGCAAGGGCCTGGTGGGGCTGGTGCAGAAGGAGGCGCGCGTGCCGGTGTTCGCGCATCTCGAGGGCATCTGCCACGTCTATCTCGACAAGGCCGCCGATGCCGGCAAGGCGCGCCGGGTGATCCTGAACGCCAAGACCCGGCGCACCGGCATCTGCGGCGCCGCCGAGTGCCTGCTGATCGACCGGCCCGTCGCCTCCACGCTGGGCGCGGAGGCGGTGCGCGACCTGCTCGAGGCGGGGGTGCGGGTGCATGGCTGCCGGCAGACGCAGGCGCTCGACCCGCGGGTGATCCCGGCCACCGACGCGGACTGGGGCCGCGAGTATCTGGACATGGACATCGCCGTGCGCGTGGTCGAGGGCGTCGCCGGCGCGGTCGAGCACATCCGCGCGCATGGCTCGGCCCATACCGAGGCGGTGCTGACCGAGGACGACGCGGTGGCCGACTACTTCTTCGCGCGGCTCGACAGCGCCATCCTGCTGCGCAACGCCTCGACCCAGTTCGCCGACGGCGGCGAGTTCGGCATGGGTGCGGAGATCGGCATCGCCACCGGCAAGCTGCACGCCCGCGGCCCGGTGGGCGTGGAATAGCTGACCAGCTTCAAGTATCTGGTGGAGGGCGACGGCACGGTCCGGCCCTGAGACGGCCGCCGGCTGCGCGCCGCGGGGGGCCGGCGGCAGTCAGGAGCCCCAGGTGCGGACCGGGCCGCAGTCGAGATGCACGAAGTCCGAGCGGGTGTAGCGCCCGACGCCGCCGCCCTTGAGCGAGAGCCCGGCGCGGCTGATCTGCGCCACAGAGCGGCTCTTGAGCGTGACGTCGATCGCCATGCCCTTGATGTGGTAGGAGTTCTTCGCCACGCCGCTGGAGCGGCGGCGCAGCATGGCGTTGGTCTTCGGCGTGCGGTAGCCCGACACGATGGTGAACGGCTCGTCGGTCCCGAGCACGCGGTGCGTGGCGGCGAGGATGTCCAGCACGCCGGGATCCATCTTGTGAACCTTGTCCTCGCGCCAGTCGCGCAGGATGTGGTTCAGCGCCCCGAGCGCCTCGGGGATGTAGGCCCCGTCGGCCCAGTAGACGGTGTTCAGCCATTCGCCGGTGCGGTCGTTGACCATGGCGAGCTTGTGGAACTGTCCGGCGCCGCGCAGCACGGCGGGAGCCGAGAGCTTGGCCGGAACGGAAGCCATGGCCGGCGCGGCCGCCAGCACGGGAAGAGACGCCAGGCCGCCCAATAGGGCGCGCCGCGTCATCGCGTTCGGATGGATCATGCTGCTCACTGCCGCCTCAAGATCGAATGTGACTTTGGTCACTTGCGTCGGTCGCGTTATCCGAAGTTTATGCCACAAGCCGATTCTGTGGCCAAGTTGCAACTGTGCAACGGGCAACCTTCCACGGGGTTAATGCGTTTTCGCGGTCATGCAGCTGACGACAACGGATGCGGCGTTTTCCACACTTCAAGTAAAAAACTTGCTTGGAAAATTGGTGTATTCGAGACTGGAATGGACAGCGTGCTTACCTAGTCCGCTGGACGGACGCCGCAGTGTAGATTTTACGCAACAAGGGTGGTGAAATGACAACGCCTGGGCTTCGGCTGGCAGTGGCCGCCGTGCTGGCCGTGTGCATTTCGGCCGCCTTTGCGAGCGCCGATGCGCCCGCAGCCGGCGGCCGGCCGCCGGCTGCGGAGCCCGGATCGCCGCTGGCACAGGCAGTGCGCGCGCAGATTATCCGCGGCTCAGGCGCGGCCGAGCGCGCGTTCTATGCCGCGCGCGGCTACGCCCCGCTTTGGCTCGCGCAGGACGGCGCGGCCACCGGCGCCGCCGCGGCGCTGCTGGACTGGGCGGGGCGGGCCGACGCGCAGGCGCTGCCGCCCGCGCGCTATGACACGGCAGACCTTCGCAAGGCGCTTGGCGCGGCTCAGGGGCCGGCGGCGCGCGCCGGGCTCGAGCTCGGCCTGACCCGGCTCTACCTGAGCTATGCGCGCGACCTGTCCTCGGGCCTGCTCGAGCCGCGTGATGTGTCGCCGGAGCTCGACGTGACGCCGCCGCGTCCGGACCCCGCGCGCCTGCTCGCCCAGGCTGCCCGGGCCCGCGACATGCCGGCCTTCCTCGCCGGCCTGGCGCCGGCCGATCCCGCGTACCGGCGTCTGCTCGAGCTCTACGGCAGGATCCGCCGGATCGCCCGCGCGGGCGGCTGGGGGCCGCCGGTCCCGGACGGGCCGACGCTTCGGCTCGGAGACCGCAGCCCGCGGGTCGTGCAGCTGCGTGCCCGGCTGACCGCGCTGGGCGACCTGCGCAAGGTCGATCGGGTGGCGGCGGGCAACGTGATGAACGACGCGGCGCCGGCCGACCGCGACCCCGAGCGCCTCGGCGCCGCGCTCGAGGCAGCCATCCGGCGCTTCCAGGCGCGCCACGGGCTCAACACCGATGGCGCCGTCGGGCCGAACACTCTGGCCGCGCTCAACACCACGGCCCGGACCCGGGCCCGGCAGGTGGCGGTGAACCTCGAGCGCCTGCGCTGGCTCGACCGCGACATGCGCCCGCGCCACATCCTGATCAACCTCGCGGGCTTTAGCATGTCGCTGATCGAGGACGGCCAGACCCGCTTCAGCACCCACACCATCGTCGGACAGGCGAAGGATCACCAGACGCCCGAGTTCAACGACCGGCTGGATTACATCGTCGTGAACCCGAACTGGAACGTGCCGCGCTCGATCGCCACCAAGGAGATCCTGCCTGAGCTGCGCAAGGATCCGAGCTATCTCGAGCAGAACAACATGGAGCTGATCGGCGCCGACGAGCCGGCGACCATGATCGACTGGAACGCCGTGACGCCGTCGAGCTTCCACTGGCGCATCCGCCAGCTGCCGGGGCCGGACAACGCGCTGGGCGCGGTCAAGTTCCTGTTCCCCAACAGCCACTCGATCTACATGCACGACACGCCGGCGCGCCGGCTGTTTGGGTACGACCGGCGCGACTTCAGCCACGGCTGCATCCGGCTCGAGCGCCCGATCGACTTCGCGCACCTGCTGCTGTCCTATCAGTCGAACGACCCGGCTGCGCTGTTCGACCGGCTGCGCGCAAGACCGGGCGAGCACTGGGTCACGCTCGAGCGGCCGATCCCGGTCTATGTCACCTATCGCACGGCCTGGGTCGAGCCGGACGGAACCTGGCAGTTCCGGGCCGATGTCTACAAGCGCGACGAGCTGGTCGCGGCGGCACTGCACGCGGCGGGGGTGCAGCTCGTCGGCGGCTGATCGGCCGGCGGCAGGTTCCGGCCGGAAGCGGGCGCGGCGCTTGCAGGCGGCGCCGGGGCATGGAACAAGGTCGGCAGTGTCAGCCCCGAGGAGCCGACCCGGCAAGCGCCCCATGAGCCAGAGCCTCGCGAGCTACAGCATTGCCGAGATCGCCCGGGCGACCGGCCTGGCCGCGGAGGGCGATACCGAGCTTCGGGTCCGCCGGCCGGCCGCGCCGGCAGAGGCGGGGGCGGACGACCTCGCGCTCGCCATGTCGCCGCGATACGCCGACGCGCTCGAGCGGTGCGGGGCCCGCGCCGCCGTGCTGTGGCCCGGGGCGGACTGGGCCGCGCTGGGGCTTGCCGTCGCGCTGTTCGCGCCGCGGCCGCGCCTCGCGCTCGCCATGCTCGGCGAGGTCTTCGCGCCCGACCCGGGGCTGGCGCCCGGCATCCATCCCACGGCCCAAATCGACGCCGCGGCCGTGCTCGGCACCGATTGCCGGGTCGGGCCGTTCGCGGTGATCGGGCCCGGCGCCCGGATCGGCGACGGCGCCCGGATCATGGCGCATGTCACCGTCGACCGGGATGCCGCGATCGGCGAGGGGGCGCTGATCCATCCGGGCGTGCGCATCGGTGCGCGCGTGCGCATCGGCGCGCGTCTCATCGCCCAGCCGAACGCCTGCATCGGCGCCGACGGCTTCTCCTTCGTCACGTCAGAGGGGGACGGCATCGAGAGCGCCAGGAGAACCGGCCGGATCGGGCCGGAGCCGCTCAATGCGGGCTTGCGCCGGATAAACTCGCTCGGCGCCGTCCGCCTCGGCGACGATGTCGAGATCGGCGCCTGCTCCACCGTCGACCGGGGCACGGCGAGCGACACGGTGGTCGGGTCCGGCTGCAAGATCGACAATCTGGTGCAGATCGGACACAACGCCCGGATCGGCGAGGACTGCCTGATCTGCGGGCAGGCGGGCGTCGCGGGGAGCGCCGTGATCGGCGACCGGGTGGTCCTGGGCGGCAAGGCCGGGGTCAGCGATCACGTCACCGTCGGGCCGGATTCGATCCTGGCCGGCGGCTGCCTCGCGGCGCGGGACGTGCCGGCGCGCGCGATCATGATGGGAGCGCCGGCGGTGCCGCGCGAGCGCTTCCTGCGCGAGTTCCGGGCGCTGGCGCGGCTGCCGCGCATGGCCGCGTGGCTGCGCGAGCTGGGGCGGCGCGGCGGCTCCTGACGGCGAGCGGCACCGAGGGGCACTGAGGAGCACCGAGGGGCACTGAGGGGCACCGAGGGGCACTTGGCGGCGCCCCGGGGGCCGCGCGACGCCAGCGCCCGATCCGCGCCGGCCGCGATCACAGCGATCCGAATGCCTTGGTGAAGCCGTTGAGGGAAATGTCGACGGTCGTCTTCCCCTTCTGCAGCAGGCCGAAGGTCATCTGCGCGACCTTGCCGGTCTTGAGCCGGCCGAGGAAGGTCTCCGACATGGGATCCTCGACGATGCAGCCCTGCGGCACGCAGACCTTGAAAAGGCCCGAGCGCGGCTGGCTGCCATCGATCTCGACCTTCACGCCGGGCGGCAGAATCGTGCCCAGAGGCGTGAGGATGCGGATCGCGGCCGGGACCACCTGACCGTCCTTGGTCTTGACGCCATCGAGCTTGCGGATGCGCACCTCCATCACGCTCTTGCCGTCCTTGGTCTTGCCGATCTGGCGCATGACGCACAGCTCCGGCTTGGTCTGGGCGCAGACCACGTCCCAGGCGCCATAGGTCGCCTTCACGGTCTCTTTCGGCGGCTGCGGCGGGCCACCCTGCTGTGCAGCGGCGCCGACGGGCAAGGCGAGAAAACCCAGCAGGCAAGCGCCGAGGGTCAGTTTGCGAGTAGCGGTCAACTGGAAGATCCTATCTCGGTCCGGGCGGTGATTCTCGCGCGGCAGTCTTGCCAAGCGAGCACGCGAAATCAAGGCGCCGCGATGAAAGCGCCGGAGCAAGCGAAGGGGCGCCGGGTGGCGCCCCTTCTAAAGACCGATTGAACCGGCCAAGGTTGTTCTGGTTATCCCTGTCAAACCGGCCGTGCCGATAGGGGGCCTATCCTACCGCGCGGGAGAGCTGGGTCAACGGTGCTATCTCGCACTGCACAAAGGAAAAATCGGCCGCGCCGGCCGGCGCGGCCAGTCCGACAGGGAGGAGATGTGCCCAGGCGCCCGGCCAGTCGCGCCGGCCGCCGTAAGCACACGATAGGCGCCCTGGGTTAACAAAGCGTGGCAAGCCCCGGCCTGCGCCGCGATAAGGACGGTCGCGCCCTGCGCCTTGATGCCGCGGGCCGCCGGGCCAGGGTGTTACATCACCTCGTCGGAGCGGTCGTCGGTTTCCCCGTATCGATGCAGGGCAGGCGGCTTCAGCCCCTCGTAGAGCCGCTCGATGCCGCGGTTGATCACGTCGCCCTGCTGGGCGAACAGCGAGTTGCCCTCGCGATCGCTCTCGACCAGGAACGGGCCGAAGTTCGCGACCTCGAAAAGCCACATCGCCTGGGCGATTCCCAGCTCCTCGAGCCAGTGCACCGCGCGCACGCCGCGCACCCCGCGCCCGAGCAGCGCGCCGGTGCCATAGCCGACCGTCGTCAGGTAGACGGCGCCGCGCGGCGCCAGGATCGCCTTGTAGTCGTCGCGCGCCATGCCGCCCTTGCCGATGATGACCTTGGTGCCGGTCCGGTCGAGCCAGTCGGCCATGTATTTCGAGAAGCGAAACGAGGCCGTCGCGGTGACGCCGCCGATGCGGAAGGCATCCCCCTCCTGCGCCGCGGCGGGCGAGCAGTGGAAGTTGACGTTGGTGACGCCTTCGATGCCCTCGGGCAACGGCTCGCCCCTGACCAGGACGCGCTCGTAGACGCCTTCGCGCGCGGTGTAGACGACGCCGTCGAGGAAGACCACGTCGCCCAGCTTCAGCCGGCCCAGATCGGCGTCGGTCGCCGGCAGGGTCAGGCTGACCTTGCGGAGCTTTCCGGTGTCCATGACACGCCCTCCCGGCGCATGTAGGGGGTGAACCACTTGGGATCGGTGCGGTGCTCGATGCGCCCGTCTGCGTGAATGCGCGCGGTGGCGCGGCGCGACGACAGGCAGAAGGTATGCACCGAGATCGGCATGCCGCCGGTGTGCGTGTAGCCGACCTCGACATGCACGTCGACGCACATGGACGAGCCGATGAAGCCCATCGCCCCCATGCCGATCGAGTTGCCGAGCTCCCTGAGCTCGAGCTCCAGGGCGGCGACACCCGGGTCCGGGTTGCGGTCGCCGACCGTGCGCAGGCAGGCCGCCTGCTTGCCCAGCACCATGCAGATGTCCTTGGAGCCCCCCAGCCCGACGCCGACGA
>NZ_JBZSYN010000084.1:0-4035 GCF_058622915.1 Thermohalobaculum sp.
CATGATCCGCCAGGATGCTCGCGACATCCGGACCAAGTTTTCGATGACCATGCACACCTGGTACTTTCCCGTGGGCGAGAACATCGAGGTGATCTTGGCGGAGAGGGTGGGATTCGAACCCACGGTACCCGTAAGGGTACAACGGTTTTCGAGACCGCCCCGTTCGACCGCTCCGGCACCTCTCCGCAGGGCATCGACGTTCGGGTGCGCGGAAACTAGTCGGCGCGGCAGGCGCGTTCAAGGCCCATTTTCCCGCGCTGGCGCCGTGCCCGGCGGGCTTGACTCCGCGCCCGCACCTCATCATAAGTGCCGTCCCGTCGCGAGCCCCGGTTCGCGGCGAGGATCGCATATCGCAGTTCGCCCGGAGCGCCGGGCGCGCTGTCCGAGGCGGCCGCAGGCGGCCGGAAGACCCCGCAAGGGGCGCCACAGGACGCGGCAGAGAAGGACAGGAGCAATGTTCGCAGTCATCAGGACCGGCGGCAAGCAGTATCGCGTCGCTGCCGGCGACGAGCTAACGGTGGAGAAGCTGCCGGCCGAGGCCGGCGGCAGCGTGGAATTCGGCGAAGTGCTGATGCTCGGCGGCGATCAGACCACGCTGGGCACGCCTCTGGTCGAGGGCGCCTCGGTGAAGGCCGAGGTGCTGGAGCAGACGCGCGGGCCGAAGGTCGTGAGCTTCAAGAAGCGCCGTCGCAAGCACGGCTCGAAGCGCATCAAGGGCCACCGCCAGCACCTCACGCTTGTGCGCGTGACCGAGATCGTCGGCGCCGGGGGCGCGACCCCAGCGGCGCGCGAGAGCGCGAAGGCCGCCGAGCCCGCGCCGCAGCCGACCGAGTAGGAGGAGAGCGAGATGGCACACAAGAAGGCGGGCGGCTCCTCGCGCAACGGCCGCGACAGCATCGGCCGGCGCCTGGGCATCAAGAAGTATGGCGGCGAGGCGGTCATTCCCGGCAACATCCTGGTGCGCCAGCGCGGCACCAAGTGGTGGCCCGGGCAGAATGTCGGCATGGGCAAGGATCACACGATCTTCGCCACCGTCGAGGGCAACGTGGAATTCCACACCGGGCTGAAGGGCCGCGTCTTCGTCTCGGTCGTGCCGTCGGGCGAGGCCACACGCTAGGCCGATCTCTCAGGCAAGTCATTCGAGGGGATCGGCTGCAGGGCCGGTCCCCTTTCTCGTTCGAGGCAGCGATGGTCGAGACGATCCGCACGCAACGGCTGGTCCTGCGCCCGCTCCGGGCTTCCGACGCGGGGCCGATCACGCTGCATGCCTCGGACGCGCGCCTGGCGCGCATGACGGCGCTGATCCCGCACCCCTATCCCCCGGGCGCGGCCGCGGCCTTCGTCGAGGCGTCGCTGGCGGGCCGGCGCGGCGAGGAGGTGTGGGCCGTCGACGCAACCCCGGTCGACGGCGAGGAGCTGATCGGCATCCTCGGCTTCAAGCGCGAGGGGGCCGAGCTGAGCTACTGGGTAGGGCCGCCCTACTGGAACGCCGGCTACGCCACCGAGGCGGTGCGGGCGCTGGTCGCGCATCTGTTCGCCAGGCCCGGTGTCACGGCATTGCGCGCCAGCGTGTTCGCCGACAACCTGTCCTCGGTGGCGGTGCTGGCGAAGGCGGGGTTCAGCGAGGCGGGCGAGACGCGCCTCTACTCGGTGGCACGCGGCGAGGACGTCGCGGGCCGGGTATATCGCTGCGCGCGCGCCGACTGGCTGGCGCGCGGCACAAGGCACGGGTCCGGCCGATGAAGTTCCTCGACGAGGCCACGGTCGCGATCCGCTCGGGCAGCGGCGGCCCGGGCTGCGTCAGCTTCCGGCGCGAGAAGTTCATCGAGTTCGGCGGCCCCGATGGCGGCGATGGCGGGCGCGGCGGCGATGTCTGGGCCGAAGCGGTGGCGGGCCTGAACACGTTGATCGA
Source organism: Thermohalobaculum sp. (assembly GCF_058622915.1). NCBI lineage: Bacteria > Pseudomonadati > Pseudomonadota > Alphaproteobacteria > Rhodobacterales > Paracoccaceae > Thermohalobaculum > Thermohalobaculum sp. Next base: position 1,913 of record NZ_JBZSYN010000084.1, read on the forward strand.
CTATCGCTACCGCCAGCATTTCAAGGCGGGCAACGGCCAGCACGGCATGGGCCGGCAGCGCACCGGCAAGGACGGCGCCGATGTCGTGCTGCGGGTCCCGGTGGGCACCCAGATCCTCGACGAGGACAGCGAGGCGCCGATCGCCGACCTGACCCGGGAGGGCCAGCGCGTGCTCTTGGCCGAGGGCGGCAATGGCGGCTGGGGCAACCTGCATTTCAAGAGCTCGACCAACCAGGCGCCGCGCCGTGCCAATCCCGGGCAGCCCGCGGTCGAGCGCAGCATCCGGCTGAGGCTGAAGCTGATCGCCGATGTCGGCCTGGTGGGCATGCCGAACGCGGGCAAGTCGACGCTGCTCGCCGCCTGCTCGAACGCGCGGCCCAAGATCGCGGACTATCCCTTCACCACGCTGCACCCCAATCTGGGCGTCATCGGCATCGACGAGCGCGAGTTCGTCATGGCCGACATTCCGGGCCTGATCGAGGGCGCGCATGAGGGGCGCGGCATCGGCGACCGCTTTCTCGCGCATGTCGAGCGCTGCGCCGTGCTGCTGCATCTGCTCGACGCGACCGCGGCCGATCCGCTGGGCGACTATCGCGTCGTCGTGGCCGAGCTCGCCGCCTATGGCCACCGCCTCGCCGATAAGCCCCGCATCGTCGCGCTCAACAAGGCCGATGCGCTGGAGCCCGGCGGGGCGGAGGTTCTCATCGGCCTGCTGCGCGAGGCCGGGGTTCCCGTCGGCTTCGCCATCTCGGGCGCGACCGGCACGGGCGTGCAGGCGCTGCTGCGCGCGCTGCGCTCCGAGATCGACCGGGTGCGCGGGGCCGAGACGGTCGCAGCGGCGGAGCCGGAAGCATGGCGGCCATGAACGGGGCCGAGATCCTCGCCCGGGCGCGCTGCCTGGTGGTCAAGGTCGGCTCGGCCATGCTGGTCGACGCCGAAAGCGGCCGGCTGCGCACCGCGTGGCTCGACGGCCTGGCCGCCGACCTCGCCGGCCATCACGAGGCGGGGCGGCACCTGGTGCTGGTCTCGTCGGGGGCCATCGCCCTGGGGCGCCGCGTCCTCGGCCTGGCCGACGGCGAGCTGCCGCTCGAGCAGGCGCAGGCCGCGGCCGCGATCGGCCAGTCGCGCCTGATCCGCGCCTGGGAGGAGGCCCTGCGGCCGCACGGGCTGATGACGGCGCAGCTTCTGCTGACGCTGGAGGACACGCAGAACCGGCGGCGCTATCTCAACGGCCGGGCGACGCTGAAGACGCTGCTCGGCATGGGCGTCGTGCCGGTGGTCAACGAGAACGACACCATCGCCACCGACGAGATCCGCTATGGCGACAACGACCGGCTGGCGGCGCGGGTGGCGCTGATGGCCGGCGCCGACCTGCTGGTGCTGCTGTCCGATGTCGACGGGGTCTACACCGCCAATCCGCGCACCGACCCGGCGGCCCGGCACCTGCCCGAGATCAGCGAGATCACGCCCCGTATCGAGGCCATGGCCGGCGCGGCCGGCAGCGCCGCGGCGAGAGGCGGCATGAAGACCAAGCTTCTCGCCGCCAAGACGGCGATGCAGGGGGGCTGCGCGATCGCGGTGGCGCGCGGCGACATGGACCGCCCGCTGAGCGCGCTCGGCGAGGGCGCCCGGGCCACCTGGCTGATGCCCCAGGCCACGCCTGCGGCCGCGCGCAAGCAGTGGATCGCCGGCATGAAGCCGGCGGGCGCCCTGGTCATCGATGCGGGCGCGGTGGCGGCGCTCAGGCGCGGCAAGTCGCTCTTGCCCGCGGGCGTTCGCCGCATCGAGGGCCGTTTCCAGCGCGGCGATCCGGTCTCGATCGTCACCGAGGCCGGCGAGGCCGTCGGCGCCGCGCTGGCGGGCTATAACTGCGCCGAGGCGCGCGCCATCGCGGGGCAGAAATCCGACCGGATCCCGGCTATCCTCGGCTATCCCGGCCGGGCGGCGCTGGCGCATCGCGACGACATGGTGATCTGGGGGATGTGATGGACGAGCCGATCGACGTCGCGGCAATGATGCAGGCCATCGGCGCCCGCGCCCGCGCCGCGGCGGCCGTGCTCGCCTCGGCCGCCCCGGCCGCCAAGACCGGCGCGCTCGAGGCCGCCGCCGAGGCGATCCGGGCC
>NZ_JBZSYN010000085.1:0-9629 GCF_058622915.1 Thermohalobaculum sp.
CAGCCGGCGATGCCCTTCGCCTCGACCTCGCACCAGTCGGGCCGGCAGCGCAGGAGGGAGGCGACCACGCCGCGCTCGGCCTCGGCGGTCGGCCGCGCGGCGTCGTTCGGTCGCTCGCGGAAGGTCACCTTCGCCGCCGTCACCAAAGCGGTGCGCCGCGACCGCAGGAGGGCATGGTAGACCCAGCCCCCGGCGTCGTCGGAATCCACGATGCGGCGCCATTGCCCGTACTCGTCGACGATGCGCACCGGCAATCCGGCGCGCTGGAACACCCAGTCGATGCGGTAGTCGAGCCCCGGCCCGCGCCGCGCGTTCACCTTGTCCGAGCGCAGCGAGACATAGCGCGGCAGCGGCAGCTTGGTGACCGGGCCGACCGACTCGTCCGTGGTGCCTTGCACCGCGCCCGCCGCTCCCGCCATGAGCAGCGCCACGCAGAGCGCGCCGAGGATGCGAAATCGCGCCATGCCCTTCTGCCTCGTGCCGGCGCCCTCTTGCCGGGGCGCGCCGTCCTGCCGGATGCGGCGATTTGTGCTTCAATCGCCGCGGCGCAGACCTTATCACGGGCTGAGCGTCGAGCGAAAAGGGAAATCACCCCATGCCCCGCAACCGCATCACGGTCGTCGTCACCCGCAAGCTGCCCGAGGTCGTCGAGACGCGGATGCGCGAACTGTTCGAGGTCCGGCTCAACGAAACCGATGAGCCGATGACGCCCGAACAGCTTGCCGAGGCGATGCAGAGCGCCGACGTTCTGGTGCCCACGCTGACCGACCGCATCGACTCGCGGCTCCTCGCCCGTGCCGGCAAGCAGCTCAAGCTGATCGCCAACTACGGCGCCGGCATCGACCATGTCGACGTCGAGACGGCGCGCAGCCGCGGCATCCTGGTCTCCAACACGCCGGGCGTGCTGACCGAGGACACCGCCGACATGACCATGGCGCTGATCCTCGCCGTGCCGCGCCGGCTCAAGGAGGGCATGGAGCTGATGCGGGCGGGCAAGTGGACCGGCTGGTCGCCCACCGCGATCATGGGCCACCGCATCTGGGGCAAGCGGCTCGGCATCCTCGGCATGGGCCGGATCGGCACCGCGGTTGCGCGCCGCGCCCGCGCCTTCGGCCTGCAGGTGCACTACCACAACCGCCGCCGCGTGCATGAGGAGCTCGAGACCGAGCTCGATGCGACCTATTGGGAGAGCCTCGACCAGATGCTCGCCCGCGTCGACATCCTCTCGGTCAACTGCCCGCATACACCGGCGACCTACCACCTGCTGTCGGCGCGCCGGCTGAAGCTGATGAAGCCCACCGCCTGGATCGTCAACACCGCCCGCGGCGAGGTCATCGACGAGAACGCACTGACGCGCATGCTGGTGAGGGGCGAGCTCTCCGGCGCCGGGCTCGACGTCTACGAGCACGCGCCCGCGGTCAATCCGCGGCTGATGGCGCTGTCCAATGTCGTGCTGCTGCCGCATATGGGCTCGGCGACCGAGGAGGGCCGCATCGAGATGGGCGAGAAGGTCATCATCAACATCAAGACCTTCGCCGACGGCCACCGCCCGCCCGACCAGGTGCTGCCTTCGATGCTCTGAGGGGCCTCGGAGGCTTTGCCAAGCCGGCCGCCTCGCCTGTAGGCTGAGACGCATCGCGCCGGGGGAATGGCGATGAGCGACCGCACGACCGCTGACCGGGACCCGTTCGGCCTCTGGCTCGAGGCGAGCCGGAGCTTCTTTGCCGCCCGGCCTCGGGGCGCGACCCTCAGCGAGCCGCTGCGCGAGCAGTGCGAATCGCTGTTCGCGGCATGAGCCGTTTCGCCAGCACCTATGGCGAGGCCGCCGCCGCGGCCGGCGCGGGCCCCGGCGCGGAGCGGACCGGAACGGCCGGCGGGCCGTTCGACCCGTTCGGCTGGATGGACGCGGCAAGCGCCGGCGGCTTCGGCGACCTGTGGCGCTGGTTCGGCGCGGGCGAGGGTGGCTGGCAGGCCGAGCACGAGGCGATGCTCGGCTCGCGCGAGTGGGGGGCCTACGCGCTCGCCCTTGGCCGCCACCAGGCGGTGATGGCCGAGGCCTGGCTGCGCGCCTTCCGCCGCTTCTCCGAGGCGCTGGCGGGCGAGGAGCACGCCGACGGCCCCCCGCCCTGGGAGACGATCCGTGCCCGCTGGCAGGAGGCCGCCGACATCGAGCTGGCGGAGGCGATGCGCTCGGACGCCTTCCTCGCCGCCCAGCGCGACCTGATCCGCGCCCGGCTCGATTGCGCGGCGCTGATCCGCGGTCGCCTCGAGCGCCTGGCCGAGCTTCTCGGCATGCCCACGCGCATGGAAATGGACGAGCTCGGCGAGCGCCTGCATCGGCTCGAGCGCGAGCTGCGCGCGCTCAAGGCGCAGAGGGGAGCATGAACGAGCAACCCGGCCCGGGCGACACCGCCGAGCGCCTTGCCAAGCTCGGCCGGCGGCTCGCCGAGAGCGGCGGCGACGCCATCCGGATCGCGGTGACGCCGAAGGACGAGATCTGGCGCGACGGCCAGGTCAGCCTTCACCGCTACCGCCCGGCGGTGCCGCAGCCGCGGCTGGGGCCGCTCTTGATTCTGCACGGGCTGGTCGGCCGGCACACCATGACCGATCTCGAGCCCGGCCGCTCGCTGGTCGGCCGGCTTCTCGAAGCCGGCGTCGACCTGTTCGTGCTCGACTGGGGCAACCCCACCCGCGCCGACCGGTTCAAGGATTTCACCGACTATGCCGAATACCACCTCGGCGACGCGCTGGCCGCGCTCTGCGCCGCCAGCGGCGCTCCCGGCGCCGCGCTCTTCGGCATCTGCGAGGGCGGCGTCTTCGCCGCCATCCATGCGGCCCGGCACCCCAGGCGCGTGCGCGGCCTAGCGCTGGCCGTGACCCCGATCGACTTCCACGCCGACATGCACGACCCCGACCCGCGCCGCGCTCTGCTCAATGTCTGGGTGCGCAGCCTGCCGCCCGCGCTGATCCGCGACCTGGTGGACGAGCGCGGCAACCTTTCGGGCCAGCTCACCGGCGCGCTGTTCCAGCAGCTCGCACCCGCGCGCACGCTGGCCAAGTATACTGCCGACCTCGCCGAGCTGGCGACCGACCCGGCCGCCCTCGAGACCTTTCTGCGCATGGAGAAATGGCTCGCCGACCGGCCCGACCACCCGGGCGCCGCGGCCAAGGAGTGGCTGATCGACCTCTATCACGAGAACCGCCTGGCGCTCGGCAGCTTCCGGGTCGCCGGCGCGCCGGTCGACCTCGCCGCCATCGCCTGCCCGGTGCTTAACATCTACGCTGCCGAGGATCACATCATCCCGCCGCCGTGCAGCCGGGCGCTCGGCCGCATCGTCGGGGGCCGCGACTACGAGGAGCTCGAGGTCCCCACCGGCCATGTGGGCGTGTTCGTCTCGCGCCGCGCGCAGCGCCTCGTCGCACCGGCGATCACCCGCTGGCTGACCCGGATCGGCCGGGCCGGCAAGCGGCGAGCCGCCACGCGACCACGACGCGCCGGCGATCAAAAGTCCAGCTCAGCCCGGAGAAAGCGATGACCCCTGCCTCCCCGTTCCGGCCACGCCTGCGGCGCCTTGTCGCCCACGTCCTGCCCGCCCTCGTCCTGCCTGCCCTCGTTCTCGTCATGTTGGCGGCGATGCCCGGTCGCGGCGAGGCCGCGGACTGCTCGCTGCAGAAGCTCCAGGACTGGGTCTCGAGCCCCACCATGCGCCAGGTCGCCGACGAGAACTTCACCTGCCTGCTCGACCGCATCGAGGCGCTCGAGAAGGACCGCGACGCGCTGGCGCAGCGGCTCAATGGCGCCCCGGGCGGCGCAGTCCCCACAGGCGGCGGCTATGAAAACATCGACGGCACGGTGCTGCCGGGCGCGCCTTTCCATGCCCCGGCGACCTTCGTCCTCACCGGCGGCCGCGGCGGGCCCAGGAGCCTCGAGCTCGATCGGACGCGCCTGGCCGAGATGTGCGGCGATGCCGACGGCTGCCTGCTCAGCCTCGGCCTCAAGGGCCTGATCATCGACGGCAAGCCCTTCGAGGCGATGTTCTCGGCCGGCCCGTGCGCCTTCCACCTCGACCCCAAGCAGAACGCCTGGGCGCTGTCGGGGCTCTGCGCATCCACCGATCTGCCCGGCACGACCTCGGCGGGCACGCCGGCCAGCGGCGGCCCGACCTGGGGACACGCAGGCGACGGGCGCCCCTTCGGCGGCCCCGCGTCCGAGGGCCAGGTGATCCTGTCCCTGGGCGGCGCCTGCCTCATCGCCGAGGCACAGCCCGAATCGCGCAATCCGTCGGGCGCGAAGGCGCATTTCGAACGCGACGCCAAGCCCGATCTCTTTCTCGTGACCGCCAGTCCGAACTGGCATCCGGCCGGCCCCTTCCCAAGGGCCGTCCTGCCACTTCGTCTCGGCGGTCCGGACTTTCAGTGCAGCCTGACCATTCGCGACTGACCCGCCGCCGGCCGCAAATCGCGCGGCCGGCCGCGAAATGTCGCATTTGCATCTTTCCGTTCCGGGCGGGTAATCTCGCCGTGGTAGAGAACGATACGCTCCTATATTGCGGGAAGCGGGCCGATTCTGCGGCCCGCCAACCGGCCACGGAGGCTCATCTTGGCAGGCAAGACCCTTGCTTTCGCGGCGTCCCTGACGCTCGAACTCCTTTGCGCTTCACCGCTGCCCGCCGCGGCCGCTGCCGGAGGAACGCAGATTCCCGGCCTCGCCGGCCCCTATCTCGCGGCCGAGGACGCGGCGCAGCGCAGCGACGTGGCGGCCGCCGCGCACTGGTATTCCCTGGCGCTCAAGGCCGACCCCAACAACCAGAGCCTGCTCGCCAAGGCCATCGTCCAGCACGTCGACGCCGGCGAGATGGCGGCCGCCGTCGCACTGGCCCAAAGGCTCGAGGCGCTCAACCCCGGCCAGAATCTGGCGGACCTTGTCCTCGCGGTCGAGGCGATCCGCACGGGCGCGCCGGGCCGCGCGCAGAAGCTGCTCGCCTCCACCGACCCGCAGGCCGGCCCCTTTGTCAGCCAGCTCATCAGCGCCTGGGCCGACTTCGCCGAGGGCAAGACCGACGCCGCGCGCAGCCTGCTGACCAAGCTCGGCGCGAAGAACTCCGCCGGCGCGGCGGGCGACATCGTCGCCGCCTATCACCTCGCGCTGCTCGAGGCCGCGGCGGGCAACGACAAGGCGGCTCTGGCCTCCATCGACCACACCCGAGAGCTGGCCAAGGGAACCGACGACCGCCTGACCCGGGTGCGCGCCGGCATCCTCGCGCGGCTGGGCCGCATCGACGAGGCCAAGAAGGCGGTCGCGCAGCAGATCGACGCCACGCTGGGCAACCCGGAGCTCGAAAGCCTCGCCGCCAGCCTGGCCCAGGGCAAGGCTCCGCCGCCGCTGGTGAAGACCGGCAGCCAGGGCGCGGCCGAGGCCCTGTTCGGGGTCGCCGGGTTCCTGGCGCGCGGCTCCAGCCAGCAGGTTAGCTTGGCCTATGCCCAGCTCGCCGTCTATCTAAACCCCGATCTGATGCAGGGCTGGCTGCTGATCGGGGACATACTCGACCAAGCCGGCCAGCACGAGCTCGCCATCGCCGCCTACCAGGAGGTGCCGCACGACGCGCCCGAGGCGCTGCAGGCCGCCATCGGGCGGGCGCAGGCACTTGAGGCGGCCGGCCGGCGCGATGAGGCCATCGGCATCCTGCGCGAGACCGCCGCCAGCCATCCCGACGAGATGGAGGCGCAGATCGCGCTCGGCGACATGCTGCGCCGGGCCGAGCGCTGGTCCGAGGCCGCCGCCTCCTATAGCACCGCCCTGGCCCTGATCAAGAAGCCCCAGGAGCGGCACTGGGTGCTCTACTACGAGCAGGGCATCGCCTATGAGCGCTCCAACCAGTGGAACAAGGCCCAGGCCGACTTCCTCGAGGCGCTCAAGCTCAAGCCCGACCAGCCGCTGGTCCTGAACTACCTGGGCTACAGCTGGGTCGAGCAGGGCAAGCACATCGACAAGGCGAAGGCCATGATCGAGAAGGCGGTCGCGCAGCGCCCCGACGACGGCTACATCGTCGACAGCCTCGGCTGGGTGGAGTACCGGCTGGGCCAGTACAAGCAGGCCGCGAAGAACATGGAGCACGCCGTCGAGCTCGAGCCCACGGACCCGGTGATCAACGACCATTACGGCGACGTGCTGTGGATGGTCGGCCGCAAGACCGAGGCGCGGTTCCAGTGGACGCGGGCGCTTTCGTTCAATCCGGACCAGAAGGAGGCCGAGCGCATCCACAAGAAGCTGGCCCAGGGCCTCGACGCCGTTCTCGCGGAGGAAAAGGCGGCAGGCCAGCCGGCGGTGCTCAAGAGCACGGCGGGAACGGCGAAGCCGAATGGCGGCTGAGGCTCCGTCCCCGGCCGCACAGACCGAGTTCGCCCCCGCCAAGGTCAACCTCTATCTCCACGTCACCGGCCGCCGGGCCGACGGCTATCACCTGCTCGACAGCCTCGCGGTGTTCCCCGCGCTTGGCGACCGGCTGGCGGCGCGGCCGGCCGCCGGCCTGTCCCTCGCCCTCGCCGGTCCCTTCGCCGACGCCCTGGCCGCCGAGCCGGACAATCTTGTGCTGCGCGCGGCGCGGGCGCTGGCCGCCGCGCACCAGATCGCGCCCGGCGTGGCCCTGACACTCGAGAAGACCCTGCCGCCCGCCTCGGGCATCGGCGGCGGCTCGAGCGATGCGGCCGCCGCGCTGAGGCTGTTAGCGCGGCTGTGGGATGTCGTGATCCCGACCGACCTTGCGCCCGCCCTCGGCGCCGACGTGCCGGTCTGTCTCGCCGCCCCGGAGCCGCGGTACATGACCGGGATCGGCGAGCGGCTGGCCCTGCCTCCGCCGCTGCCCGGCCTCTGGATGGTGCTGGCGAATCCCGGCATTGCCGTGCCCACCGCGGCCGCCTTCGCCGCCCTCAGCCGCCGTGACAATCCGCCGGCGATGCCGCCACCCGCCCTGACCGGCTTCGATGGCCTGATCGACTGGCTGAGGGCGCTGCGCAACGATCTCGAGGCGCCGGCCCGCAGCCTCTGCCCAGCCGTCGGCGAGATCCTCGAGGCGCTGCGCGAGGCGCCGCTCGCGCGCATGTCCGGCTCGGGCGCCACCTGCTTCGCGCTCCATGCAAGCGAGGCGCAGGCCGAGGCCCAGGCCGCACGTCTGCGCCGCGCCCGGCCCGCATGGTGGATCGTCGCCGCGCCGGTCGCGGCGTGGACCGGCGCGGCGAATTCCCCCGGGGCGCGCTGACCCAAGCGCTGGAAATGCCCGGCTGCGGCCCTAGCCTTCGGGAGAGCCGGCCACCGACGGCTGCGATCACGACCGGGAGATTGCCGACTTGACCCATTCTGTGCACGCCAACGGCGCCGAGATCCCCGCCATCGGCCTGGGGACCTTCACACTGACCGGCGGAACGGCGACGCGCCTAGTCGGCGAGGCCATCCGCGCCGGCTACCGCCACGTCGACACGGCCGCGATGTACGACAACGAACAGACGGTGGGCGCCGGCCTGCGGCAGGCCGGCGTGCCGCGCGAGGAGATCTTCCTCACCACCAAGGTCTGGCCCAGCGACATCGCCCAGGGCGACCTGCAGCGCTCGGTCGAGGCCAGCCTGACACGCCTTGCGGTCGATCAGGTCGACCTCGCGCTGATCCACTGGCCCAACCCCTCGATCCCGCTCGCCGATTCGATCAAGGCGCTGAACGAGGTGCGCGACCGCGGCCTCGCGCGGCACATCGGCGTCTCGAACTTCACCGTCGCGCTGGTGGACGAGGCCGTGTCGCTGTCCAGGCACCCGCTGGTGTGCAACCAGGTGGAATACCACCCCTCCCTGAACCAGGACCGCGTGCTCGCCGCGTGCCGCCGGCACGGCGTGGCAGTCGTCTCCTACTGCCCGCTGGGGCGCGGCTCCGAGCTTCTCGCCGAACCCGCCGTGCGCGAAGCGGCCGAGAGCCACGGCAAGACGCCGGCGCAGGTCGTGCTGCGCTGGCACGTCCAGCAGCAGGGCGTCGCCGCGATCCCGCGTTCCTCCAACGCCCAGCACATCGCCGCCAATCTCGATGTCTTCGACTTCGCGCTCAGCGCGGGCGATGTGCAGGCGATCGACGCCCTCAAGGCACGGCAGCATCGCATCTGCGATTTCGACTTCGCGCCGGCGTGGGATCCCGTCTGAGCCCGCGCGGCGGCCCGCGCTCAGTCGAGGACGACGAGGAGCGCGGCGATGACGCCCAGAAGCAGCATCGCCTGCACCCGGTAGTCGCCAAGCCTGCCATGGCGCGCCGGCTCGGGAAGCAGGTCGTACCGCGCGGCCACGACGTCCGCGCCGGCCTGCTCCCCCGGTGCGAACGCGCTGATTCCCGCCATGATCGCCAGCGTCGCCGCCAACAGGATCATGGCCATGTAGGTGAAATGCAGGCCCTGCCACAGCTGCGCCACCTCCTGCGCGAAGTACAGGCCCAGCGCCACGGGCTCGACGATTACCAGCGCCCAAAAGGCGCTGGACCGCGTCAGCCGCCGGCCCAGCAGCCCGCCGAGATAGATCGCCACCACGGGGGGCACCAGATAGGCCAGCGTCGACTGGAAATACTGGAACAGCGAGCCGAACGAGGCGATCAGCGGCGCGTAGACCGCGGCGATCACCATCATCGCCCCGGTTGCCAAGCGCCCGAACAGGATCAGCCCGCGCTCGTCCGCGTCCGGCTTCATCGGCTTGACCAGGTCCATGGTCACCAGCGACGCCGCCGCGTTCAGCGCGCTGTCGAGGCTCGACATGATCGCCGCCAGCATCGCCGCGAGGATCACGCCGCGCAGGCCCTCCGGCAGCATCTTGAAGGCCAGCGTCGGAAAGGCCTCGTCGGCCTTGTCGAGATGGGGATAAAGCGCCGCCGCCACCAGGCCGGGCACGATCATCAGAAGCAGGTTGGGCACCTTGAGCGCCCCGGCGAACAGCGCGCCGCGGCGCCCCTCGGCAAGCGAGCGCGCGGCCAGCGCGCGCTGCACGAAGTACTGGTTGAACACCCAGTAATAGAGCCCCAGCACCACCACGCCGCCGATCCCCGGCCAGGGCAGGAAGGAATCGCCGGCGGAATGGAACAGCCGCACCTGATCGGGCGACAGCTTGGCCAGCACCGCGTCCCATCCCCCCGCCGCCGACATGCCGACCACGGCGACGATCAGCGCCCCGATGATCAGCACGATCGCCTGCAGGGCATCGGTGACCACCACGGCGCCCAGCCCGCCGAAGATCGTGTAGGTCCCGGCCAGAAGCGTGATCCCGATCGAGGCGGTCCACAGGCCGAAGGCGGGAAACCCGGTCTGGATCACTACTGCGCCGGCATAGAGCGCGCCGGCGGTGTCGATGAACAAGAGCGTCAGCAGCGTGAACACCGAATAGGCCACGCGCGTACGCCGATCATAGCGCAGCTCCAGGTACTCGGGCACCGTGTAGAGCCGGTTCCTCAGGAACACCGGCAGCACGAAGGCGGCCATCATCACCAGCACCAGCGCCGCCGTCCATTCATAGTGGAAGACCGTGATGCCATAGGCGTAGGAGGCGCCGATCAGCCCGACGAAGCTCGCCCCGGACATGTTCGAGGCGTAGTAGGAAAAGCCGATCAGGTACCA
>NZ_JBZSYN010000086.1:0-8223 GCF_058622915.1 Thermohalobaculum sp.
GATCACCGCGTCCTGCTCCAGCCCGCCGCGGTCCGGGGAACCGGGCAGCTCGGGCGACGGCGGACCGGCGACGCGCGCCACCAGCAGGACGAAGAGCGCCACCACCAGGTAGATCCCGCCGACCGAGAGGCAGGCGTAGAGCGCGCCGACCCGCGCCGCCAGCGCCATGTAGAGCGCGGCGGTGCCGAACCCGAAGGCGATCGCCACCAGCACCGCGACGATACACCCGGCAAGCGCATTTCTCACGGCCCGCCGCACCGCAGCGCGCAGGCCATGCAGGATCCGTCGCAGGATCATCGGCTCAGCGGCGCGTCAGCCAGCCGACCAGAACGCCCAAACCGGCGGCGATCGCCAATGCCTGGAGCGGCTTGTCGCGGATGAAGTCCTCGGCGTCGTGCTCGACGCGGCGCGCGGACCCGGCAAGGTCCTCGGCCGCAGCACGGCCGCGCGCCCGCAACTCGGTCACCTGGCCCTTGGTCAGATCGCCGAGCGTCTTGGTGATCTGCGCCACGTCCGAGCGAAGCCGCTCGATCTGCTTGGTCAGGTCGTCCTGCTTGGCCAGGTTTTCCTGCGATGCAGCAGCGGGGGACCGCTGTTCAGCCATTTCCACCTCCCTTGAGGTCTGAAACCACGTCAATTCTACACGAGAACGCAGCGCGGCGCCCGAGGTTCCTGAAAGCGTCGTGCTGCTGCAGGCGGAGGGGCGCGCCACGATAGCCAGGACCGATTGTTCTCTGAGCGACACGACAGGGGCAACTTAGTTGCGCAAGTTTGTTGCCAAAGCGCCTCGCCGTGGTCTAAGTCTGCTGCGATGCAACAGCGTGTACCGGACCGTCCCGAGCCCGACCGTTCTCCTGCGGAGATTCCGTCCCAGGACATTTCCCGGGGCACGATCTGCATCGAGGACCTCGCCGTCGGCATGACGCGCGAGCTGACCAAGACCGTTGCCGACCGTGACATCCGCCTGTTTGCCGAGATCTCGACCGACCGCAACCCGGTGCATCTCGACGACGACTATGCGCAGCAGACGATCTTCGAGGGGCGCATCGCCCACGGCATCCTGACTGCGGCCCTGATCTCGGCGGTGATCGGCGAGCAGTTGCCCGGCCACGGCACGGTCTATCTCGGCCAGACGCTGAAATTCCTCGCGCCGGTGCGCCCGGGCGACGCCGTCACCGCCCGCGTCTCGGTCAGCGCCATCGACTATGCCAGGCGCCGCGTCACCCTTGATTGCGTCTGCCTCGTGGGCGAAAAGGCGGTGCTCAGGGGCGAGGCGCTGGTGCTCGCGCCCTCGAAGAAGTTCGACTGAGGGGCCCGACCCCGGTCGGGATGCGACGCCGAGGGCGGGCGAGGGCGGCAATGCAGGTCATCAAGGGCTTCGAAGGGCTGGGGGCGGAGCAGCGCGGCGCCTCGGCCGCGCTCGGCAACTTCGACGGCGTGCACCTGGGCCACCAGGCCCTGATCGCCGAGGCCGCCCGCGCCGGGCAGCCGCTCGAGGCCCCGCTCGGCGCGATCACCTTCGAGCCCCACCCCCGGCGCTTCTTCCAGCCCGACGCCCCGCCCTTCCGCCTGACCACCGCCGCGGAGAAGGCGCGCCTGCTCGCCGGCCTCGGCGTGCGGCGCCTCTACGAGCTGACATTCGACCAGGCGCTCGCCGCCATGGAGCCCGAGGACTTCGCCGCGCAGGTGCTGGCCCGCGGGCTCGGCCTGCGCCACCTGATCGTGGGCGAGAACTTCCGCTTCGGCCGCGCCCGGCGCGGCGACGCGCGGCTCCTGCGCAACATGGCCGGCGCGCTTGGCTTCTCGGTCTCCATCGCGCATCTGGTCGAGGGGCCCCAGGGCCGCTACTCGTCCACCGCGGTGCGCGTGCAGATCGAGCAGGGCCAATGCGAGGAGGCCGCCCGCCAGCTCGGCCGCTGGCACGCCGTGCGCGGCGCCGTGCTCACAGGCGACCGGCGCGGCCGGGCGCTGGGCTTTCCCACCGCCAACCTCGCCTTCGGCGAGCAGATGGTACCCCGCCACGGCATCTACGCCGCCCGCGCTGAGATCCTCGACGGCCCGCATGCGGGCGTGCGGGACGGCGTCGCCAGCATCGGCGTGCGCCCGACCTTCGGCGAGAACGCGGCGAATTTCGAGGTACATCTGTTCGACTTCGACGGCGATCTCTACGGCGCCGAGATCTCCTGCGGCCTGGTCTCGTTCCTGCGCCCCGAGGCCCGCTTCGACTCGGCCGAGGCGCTGGTGGCGCAGATGCGCCTGGACGCCGAGCTGGCCCGTCACCGCCTTGCCCACGCGCGCATTTTCGACTGAAGGCGCCGCCCGCGCAGGAGCCCCGATGCAGCCGCCGGTCGCCAACCAGTTCGCACTCCTCGGCACAAGGCGTTTCCTGCCCTTGTTCCTCGTCCAGTTCCTGGGCGCCTTCAACGACCAGGTCTACCAGAAGGCCTTCGTCGCGCTGGTGACCTATCGCCTGGCCGAGCGCGTCGGCGCCGACGTGGCGATGCTGGGCGTGATCGCCTCGGCCCTGTTCATCCTGCCCTTCGCCGTGGTCACGCCCACGGCGGGCCAGCTTGCCGACCGCGTCGACAAGGCGGTGATGATGCGCTGGGTGAAGGCGTGGGAGGTGGTGGTGATGGGCCTCGCGGTGATCGGGTACCACATCGAGAGCATCGGCTTCCTCTTCTTCGTGCTGTTCCTGATGGGGGCGCAGTCGGCGGTGTTCGCGCCGATCAAGTACTCGGTGCTGCCGCATTACCTGAGCGCGCGCGAGCTTCTCGGCGGCAACGGCCTGGTGCAGGGCTCGACCTTCATCGCCATCCTGTTCGGCACCATCCTGGGCAACGAGCTGATCCTGACCGAGCACGGCGTCGCCGTGGTCTCGGCCGTCGTCGTCGCCGTCGCCATGGCGGGGTTCGCGGCCAGCCTGTTCGCGCCCCCGGTGCCGCCCGCCGGTGCGCTGCGCCCGGTCGACTGGCTGTTCCCGCGTGCCATCTGGCAGCTTCTGCGCATCGTGGTGCGCCGGCGGGCCGCGTTCGGCGTGGTGCTGCTGATCTCCTGGTTCTGGTTCCTCGGCGCGACCTTCCTCTCGCTGCTGCCGGCCTATACCCGCGACACGCTCGGCGGCGACCAGGGCGTCCTGACCGTGCTCCTGACCGCCTTCTCGGTCGGCGTCGCCATCGGCGCGCTGCTGGTCGAGCGGCTGGGCCGCGGCGAGGTCAGCCTGCGCCTCGCCCCGATCGGCGCGCTCGGACTTGCCGTCATGGCGATCGAGTTCTGGTTCGCCACGCCCGCCCGGCCGCTCGCCGCCGCGCCCGCGCTGGTCGACCGCGCCGGCTTCTTCGCCACGGCGGCAGGCTGGCGCATCACCATCGACTTCGTGGTCATCGCCGCCTTCGCCGGGCTCTATGTCACGCCGCTCAACGCGGTGCTGCAGGCGTTGGCGCCCCGGCGCCGGCGTGCCCGATACATCGCGGCGGCGAACGTCGTGGACGCCACGCTGATCGTGCTCTCGGCCGCGCTCAGCGGCGGGCTGCTCGCGCTTGGCCTCGCGCCTGGCGATATTCTTGTGCTACTGACGCTGACCGGCTTCCCGGTGGCGCTGGCCACCGCCCGGCAGATCCCCGGCAGCCGGCTCGGCCGCTTCGCCGCGACGATCTGGCCGCCAGGCCCGCAGTAGAAGGCTCGCGATGAACCGCCCGCCGAAGACGCGCAACACGCTGCGCCCCCGCTTTTGGGAGCGCCACGCCCTCGACGAGCTCAGTCCGGTCGAGTGGGAGGCGCTGTGCGACGGCTGCGGCCGCTGCTGCGCCATCAAGCTCGAGGACGCCGACACCGGCGAGGTGCACTACACCGACGTGGCCTGCCGGCTGTTCGACCCGCAGACCTGCCGCTGCGGCAACTATGCGCACCGGGCGAAGCTGGTGCCGGGCTGCGTCGTGCTCACGCCCAGGCGCCTGCCGCGGGTGGCCGACTGGCTGCCCGGGACCTGCGCCTACCGGCTGCTGCACGAGGGCAAGCCGCTCTACGACTGGCACCCGCTGGTCTCGGGCGATGCCGACTCGGTGCACCGCGCCGGCATCTCCTTGCGCGGGCGTACCGTGCCGGAATACGAGGTCTTCGAGGACGAGCTCGAGGATCACATTATCGACGAGGAGTTCTGATGTTCTTCGCCTCCGACAACGCCGCCGGCGCCCACCCCGCGATGCTCGAGGCGCTGCGCCGGGCCGCCGAGGGGCCGACCATGCCCTACGGCAACGACGCCGTGACGGCCCGCTGCGAGGCGAAGCTGCGCGAGGTGTTCGAGGCGCCAGAGGCCCGTGCCTTCCTGGTCGCCACGGGAACGGCGGCGAACAGCCTGGCGCTGGCGACGCTGTGCAACCCCTGGGACACGGTCTATGCCCATGCCACCAGCCATATCGAGAACGACGAGTGCGGCGCGCCCGAGTTCTTCACCGCTGGCGCCAAGCTGACGCTCTTGGCGGGCGAGGGGGCGAAGATCGACCCCGACGACCTCGCCGCGAAGCTCCGCGCCGCCGCGCCGCACGACCTGCACAACGTGCAGCCCGGAGCGCTGTCACTGACCCAGGCGACCGAGCTCGGCGCGGTCTATACGCTCGAGGAGACCCGCGCGCTCACCGGCATCGCCCGCGCCGCGGGGCTGCCCGTGCACATGGACGGCGCCCGCTTCGCCAACGCACTTGTGCGTCTGGGCTGCACCCCGGCCGAAGCATCTTGGCGCGCGGGCGTCGACGTGCTGTGCCTCGGCGCCACCAAGAACGGCGCGCTCGCATCGGAGGCGGTAATCCTGTTCGGTCCCGCCCGCGCGCGCGAGTTTGAGCTCAGGCGCAAGCGCGGCGGCCACCTGTTCTCGAAGATGCGCTTCGTCGCCGCGCAGATGGAGACGTATCTGACCGATGGGCTTTGGCTCGAGGCCGCGGCGCATGCCAACGCGCGCGCTGCGCGCCTGGCCGCCGGCATCGCTCAGTCCCCCGGGTCTCGCCTGCTGAACCGGCCCGAGGCCAACATCGTCTTCGCCGAGATCCCGCTGGCCGCGCACCGCCGCCTGTGGCAGGCCGGCGCGCGCTACTACCCGCGCGCAACGCCGCCCGAGGGCGCTCCCGGCGACACGCCCGTTCCGGCCCGCCTAGTTTGCTCGTTCCAGACCACCGAGGCCGAGGTCGACCGTTTCCTGACCCTGCTCGGCGGCTGAGCCGGCGCCTCAGCCGTGCGCCGCGCGCACGAACAGGTAGTCGCCGTCGGGGTGTTGCGATGCGGAAATGACCTCGGCGATTCGCCCGGTCTCGATGTCGCGCGCCAGCTGCTTCAGCCCGCGCACCATCTCGTCCGGGTCGGCGAGGCTCGCGAAGCTCGAGCTTGCCGAGCGGAAGCGGGCGTCCAGATAGAGCTCCGGCCTCAGCTTGCCGCTGTAGAGGAAGCGGTCTTCGAGGTCGGGCCGCACCGCGTAGGGCTCGCTCTCGATGCGCCCGAGCCCGGCAGCCGCAAGCGCGGCCCGAACCGCCTTGGGCGCCGGCATCCGCCCGATCGAGCGGTCCATCAGGCCGGGAAAGTAGCGCCCCAGCCAGTAGCGCCGCATCTGCGCGGGCGTTGAGGTGAAGATGACGAGGCGCCCGCGCGCGGGGTCGAGCACGCGGCCCGACTCGCGCAAGGCAGCGGCGAAATCGGACAGGTGGTGCAGCGAGAGCACCGCCACGGCGCCGGTGAAGGTGGCGTCTGGAAACGGCATCGCCTCCGCAGGGGCCTCGCACCATTCGACCCGCTTCCCGCCCGGCTTGGCCCGCGCGGCCCCGAGCATCGCCGCCGCGGGGTCGAGCCCGGTCATCGACGCGCCTTTCGCCGCCAGCGCAAGGGTGTAGTTTCCCGTGCCGCAGCCAATGTCGAGAAAGCGCGCACCCGGGCGCAGGCCGACGAGTTGCGCCAGACGCCCGGCGATCCATGGGTCGGCCCGGCGCGTCGCGTCATAAGCCGCCCCGATGCGGTCGTAGAGCGTCGCCATGCACCGAGATTGCCGCTCGCCGGTCACGCGGGCAATCGCCGTTCGGTTTCGCTTCGCAACGACGCCGTCAGCAGCCCTCGACGCATTTGCCGGCGCTGTCGAACCCCATGGTCCGCCCGCTTAGCGGCACATAGGCCGGCACCTTGACTGCCTTGAGGAAGGTTTCGGTGCGCGTGCCGGCCAGCACCTTGCCGCCTTGCGTTGCCGCCTCATTGGCATGCGAGGGGATCACCGAGGCCGGCCTGACCATCCGGTCGATCACGTAGGCCGCCTCGGTCGGGCCGGTGGTGTAGACGTCGCCGATATTCATCACCGCGAGCTTGGCGTGGTAATAGCCATGCACCACCAGGTCCTGATCGGCGGTGAAGCCGGTGTCGCCCGAGAGATAGGCCACCAGCCCGTTCGAGAAGGTCACCACGAAGCCGGTCGGTGGCCCGACATCGCCGGCGATGCCGGCCGCGGCCATCTCCTTGCCCAGCGTGCCGCCGATCAGCGCCGGCGCCACGCCGTTCGAGTGCGTCGCGCTCACCGTGGTGACGGTGACGCCGGCCACGGTGCGGCTGGAGCCGAAGCGGGCCAGCACCGATTTCGCCGGATCGCCGCCTGCCGCCTTGAGCTTGGCGGCGAAGAAGGCGGGCATCTCGCTGCCGGTGACGATGCTCGCGCCCTTGGCGACCGCGATCTTCACGACGTTGGTCTCGGGCGTGTCGTCCACCGACAGGTCCGGCTTGGCGCAGCTGCCGGCACCGGGGCGCGGGATGTGCCGGTCGCCGACATGGTCGCCGTGCATGTGGCTGACCAGGATCACGTCGATCCTGCCCAGCCGCGGGTCGTTCGGCCCGGCCACGGTGCGGCCGGGGTCGTAGAGGATGCGCGTGCCGTTCGGGTCCTCGAAGATCATCGCCCGGTCGAGCGCGCAGAACTCGCCGTCCTGCCCGCCGAGTGGCGTGACCCTGACGACCTGCGCCGCCGCAGCCAGCGGCAGCACGGCCAGCACGGCCGCGGCAATCGAAATCAGACTCCGTCTCATGGTCGATCCTCCTGCGCCGTCCCGATCTGCTCCCCTTGCAGTGCGGGTCGCACCGGAGGCGGCCGGCCCGCCCCGCAGGTCGCGTGCCGTCCGGCGCCTGTTCCGTTCCGAGTTCGCTTCCCGCCCAGTTCCCCGGCGATGAGCTAGCTCGGCGCGGCCGACTCTCAAGACGGCGCCGCGCCTAGTCTCCATGCACCGTCAGGTAGACGTCGACGAAGCCCTCCTCGATCATTCTCAGCGCGACGATCAGGATGATGCCGAGCCCGACATAGGCGATCCAGCGATGGCGCTGGAGCAGGTCGGCGATCATCACCGCGGCGGCGCCCATGAGCACGACCGACAGCGCCAGGCCGAAGACCAGCACGATGGGATGCGCGTGCGCGGCGCCGGCGACCGCCAGCACATTGTCGAGCGACATCGAGACATCGGCCAGCACGATCTGGCAGGCCGCCTGGTAGAGCGTCTTGCGCGGGGCGCGGGCCGCGACCGTCCGCCCGGCGGCCGGGTCGCCGTCGGCGGGCGCCTCCTGTGCCTGCCCGCCCTCGCGCAGCTCGCGCCACATCTTCCAGCACACCCACAGCAGCAGGATGCCGCCGGCGAGCATCAGACCGATGATCTCGAGCAGCTCCACCGTGATCGAGGCGAACCCGATGCGCAGGACGGTGGCGGCGGCCAGTCCGATCAGGACCGCCCGGCGGCGCTCCTCGACCGGCAGGCCGGCGGCGGCCATGCCGATCACCACGGCATTGTCGCCCGCCAGCACCAGGTCGATGAAGACGACCTGCAGGAAGGCTGCGAGGGCCTCGGAGCCGAGCCAGTCCATCCGCGCGTCCTATCCAGGCCCGGATGAGCGCGGCCGACCGGGGGCACGGCCCCGCCTGCATCGGGCGACGGCCGGCGGCCGCCCCGCCGCCGGGCGCACGCCCGCGTGTCGGCAGCCGCCGCAGCGCTCTCGGGACAACATACGCATTCCCGGCACCGGGCCTAGCGGCGCCGCGTGCCGTCGAGGTTGCGCGTCGCCTCGGCCCCCAGCATCTCGGGGTCGAACTCGTAATGCGCCGAGCAGAACTGGCAGTCGGCGGTGACGCGGCCGTCCTCGGTGGTCATCTCGGCGATGTCCTGGGCGGTGTACTGCGCCAGCGCGCGGGCGACACGCTCGGCCGAGCAGGTGCAGCCGAAC
>NZ_JBZSYN010000087.1:0-4975 GCF_058622915.1 Thermohalobaculum sp.
CAGTTCGGCTCGGGCTGGTGCTGGCTGGTGGTCGACAAGGACGGCAGCCTGAAGGTGACCAAGACCGAGAACGGCGTGAACCCGCTGTGCTTCGGCCAGACGGCGCTCCTCGGCTGCGACGTGTGGGAGCATTCCTACTACATCGACTTCCGCAACAAGCGGCCGGACTACCTGAAGAACTTCGTCAACAACCTGGCGAACTGGGAGAACGTCGCCGAGCGCCTGTCCAAGGCGGGCGGCTGACCCCGGCGACCGCCGCGCAAGGGCCCCGGGCCGCGCGCCCGGGGCCTTTTCGTTTGCCGCCTCAAGGGCCAGCGCGGGCAGCGCCGGCCGATCCGGTGCTCACCGGCGCGCAGGCGGCGCGAGGTCCGGCCTCAGGGAAGCGCGCGGCCAAGCGCGGCCATCATCTCCTCGACTGTGTTAACCACGGTCAGGTAGCCCAGAAACGCCTCGCCGACGAAGCCCTGCTCGATCATGTGGCCGAAGAGGCGCAAGAGCGGGTCCCAGTAGCCTTCGCTGTTGAGCAGGAAGGCGGGCTTCTCGTGCAGGCCGAGATGGCGCCAGGTCAGCACCTCGATCAGTTCGTCGAGCGTGCCGGGCCCGCCGGGCAGTGCGATCACCGCTTCGGAGTTGCCCAGCATCAGCTTCTTGCGCTCGTGCATGGTCTCGGTGACGATGACGGCGTGCAGGTCCCGCTTGCCCACCTCGAGCTCGACGAGATGGCGCGGGATGAAGCCGGTGATGCGGGCGCCGGCCGCCTGCGCGGCGCGGGCCGCCTCGCCCATCAGCCCGCGGTCGCCGGCGCCGTAGACCAGCGCATAGCCGGCGCGGCCCAGCGCCTCGCCCAGTGCCCTGGCCTGGCGCCCATGCGCCGGGTTCGCGCCGGGGCGCGAGCCGCAGTAAAGGCAGACCGTATGCTGCGCTGGCGACATTGGGCCGCTCCGTGCGGTGAGTGAAGATTCGTTTACACGCGGCCGGATTCATAGCATAGCTGCGCCAATAATTACCCTTCGCGCGCAAGGGCGCTGAGATATGCGGACTGTACTCAGGGGAGTTCTCGGGCTGGGGATCGCGGCATTGCTGGCGCTCGTGGTCTGGATTGCAACCCGCCCTGCCCCGCAGCCGCAGCCCGCCGCGCCGTCCGGCAGCGAGAGTGCCGGCGGCCAGGCCGCGGTCGCGCCGGGCGTCGAGCCCAAGTCCAGCGCCGACGTGCAAAAGCTAGCCGGCGCGCTGAAGCCGCCGCCCACAGGTGCCCCCGGCTTCGACGTGGTGCGGATCGCGCCCGACGGACAGACCGTGGTCGCAGGGCATGCGGGGCCGAACGAGAATGTCGAGATCATGCTCGACGGCAAGGTGATCGCGACCGCAAGCACCGATGCCAACGGCGCCTTCGCCTCGGTGCTCTCGATCCCTCCCTCGAGCAAGGCGCGCAAGCTGGTGCTGCGTGTGCCCGGCGCCGGCGGACAGGCGGGAGCCAAGATCGCCGCCGCGGCGGGCGGGACCGAAGTGGCCACGGCGCCTTCGACCCTGCCCGGCTCCGGCAGTGCGGCGCCGGCCTCCGCGGGGATGCCGGCCAAGCCCGGCACCGCCGCGCCCGGAGCGACCCCGACGCCAAGCGCCGGATCATCGGCCACCGAGCCCGGCCTGCCCGGCGCGCCGCCGGCCAAGGGCGGCGGGCCGACCGAGCTGGCGACCGCCCAGGGCGCCGGGCCGAGTGCGCCGGCGGCGCTGTCCGCGGGTGGGACCGGAGTTGTGACCGGGTCGGGTCCGACCTCGCTGCCGGGCAGCGGAACAGGCACCTCGGCGACGGCCGGCCTCGCAGAGCAAGCGCCCGGCCAAGCGGGCCAGCTGGCGACCGGCAGCCCGGCACAGAGCACGGCGCCGGCCGCACCGGGCGGGGTGCCCGCAGCCACCGATCGCGGCGCGACCCCCGCCGTCACCGAGGCGCGACTGAGCGCGCCGGTGGTCATCCTGCCCTCGGGCGACTCGGCCGCCTCCCCCGCCGTGGTGCAGTCCGACGCCGAGGGGGTGACGCTGATGCAGCCCGCCTTCGCCGTCTCGGGCGGGGGCATCGTGCTCGACCGCATCACCTACGAGGACAAGGGCGGCATCATCGCCTCGGGGCGCGGCCCCAAGGGTGCCGTGATCCGCATCTACGTCAACGCGGAATACGTCAAGGACACCAGGTGCGACGCCAAGGGCCAGTGGCAGGCGCATATATCGAAGGCGGTCGCCACCAAGGCCCTGCTGCTGCGCTTCGACCAGGTCGACAAGACCGGCAAGGTGCTCAGCCGCCTGGAGACCCCGTTCGAGTATTCGCCCGAGGCGATCGCGCAGGAGCTGCGCCATCGCAGGATCGTTGTGCAGAAGGGCGATTACCTGTGGAAGTTCGCCGAGCAGTATTACGGGCGCGGCATCCGCTACAGCGTCATCTACAAGGCCAACAAGAAATTGATCCGCGACCCGAACCTCATATATCCGGGCCAGGTGTTTACTGTCCCCGAGCTGGTCAACAGCCAGTAGGCGCGAGCCGGGAGAGCTTCGATGCGCCGTAGCCTGCGCCGGCGGCCCACCACCGAGGGCATGCCCGATCTTCGCATCCTGACCCGCGTGGCGCCGGACCTGTGGCCCAGCGGTCGGCGCGACCTGCGCCTGCGCGTGGCGGTGTCGCTGGGGCTTCTGGTGCTGGCAAAGCTCGCCACCATCGCCACGCCATTTGCCTATCGCGACGCGGTCGATGCGCTGGCGCCGACGCCGGCCGAGGCGGCCATCGTGGCGCCGATCTTCCTGGTCATCGCCTATGGCGTGGTGCGGCTGATGGGCACCGTGCTGCAACAACTGCGCGACGTGGTGTTCGCCCGCGTCGGGCAGCACGCCCTGCGCAGGCTGGCGCTGCGCACCTTCCGCCACGTGCACCGGCTGTCGCTGAGCTACCACCTGGGCAGACGCACCGGCGAGCTCAGCCGGGTTGTCGACCGGGGCATCAAGGCGATCGACTTCCTGCTGCGCTTTCTGGTGTTCAACATCGTGCCGCTGGTGATCGAGCTCGTCATCGTCGCCACGATCTTCTGGGTCGAGTTCGGGTTTTGGTACTTCGTCGTGCTGCTCGGCTGCATCGCGGCCTATGTGGTCTTCACCTTCAAGGTTACCGAGTGGCGGGTGAAGATCCGCATGCAGATGAACAAGGAGGACCAGGAGGCGCACCAGAAGGCGGTCGACAGCCTGCTCAACTACGAGACGGTGAAGTATTTCGGCGCCGAGGGGCGCGAGGCCGACCGCTATGACGGGGCCATGCGCGGCTATCAGGAGGCGGCGGTCAAGACCGCGACCTCGCTGGGATTGCTGAACGCGGGTCAGGCGCTGATCATCACCTCGGGCCTGGTCGCGGTGATGGCGATGGCGGCACTGGAGGTGCAGGCGGGCAAGATGACGGTCGGCACCTTCGTGATGGCCAATTCCTTCGTCATCCAGATCACCATGCCGCTGAACTTCCTCGGCACGGTCTATCGCGAGATCCGCCAGTCGCTGATCGACATGCGCGAGATGTACCAGCTCCTGGATGTGGCGCCCGAAGTGACCGACGCGCCAGGCGCGACGCGGCTGCGCGTCGGCGAGGGCCGCGTGGCCTTCCGCGGCGTCGATTTCGACTATGGGCCGGGGCGGCCGATCCTGCGCGACATCTCGTTCGAGGTGCCGGGCGGCGGCAGCCTGGCCGTGGTCGGGCCATCGGGCGCGGGCAAGTCGACGATCTTCCGCCTGCTGCTCAGGCTCTACGACGTGAGCGGAGGCACGGTGGAGATCGACGGCCAGGACGTGCGCGGCGTGACGCAGGAGTCGCTGCGCGCGGCAATCGGCGTGGTGCCGCAGGATACCGTGCTGTTCAACGACACGATCTTCTACAACATCGCCTATGGGCGCGAAGGCGCGCGCCGGGACGAGGTGATCGCGGCGGCGAAGTCCGCGCGCATCCACGACTTCATCATGACCCTGCCCGACGGCTATGACACCATGGTGGGCGAGCGGGGGCTGAAGCTCTCGGGCGGCGAGAAGCAGCGCGTGGCGATCGCGCGCACGATCCTGAAGGACCCGCCAATCCTGATCCTGGACGAGGCCACCTCGGCGCTCGACATGCCGACCGAGCGGCGCATCCAGGCCGAGCTGCGGCGGCTGGGCGAGAACCGCACGGTGCTGATGATCGCCCACCGGCTGTCGACCGTGGCGGATGCGGGCGAGATCGTCGTGCTGGACGAGGGACGCATCGTCGAGCGCGGCAGCCATGCCGAGCTGCTGGCGCGGCGGGGAAGCTATGCCGAGATGTGGGCGCGGCAGGAAAGCGAGGAGCCCGAGCCGCTCGACGCGCGCCACGCGCAGGCCTAGCATCCGCCGGCGGGGGCAAACGGCAGGGAGCCTGCCATGACCGAGCGGAAAGGGCGCTGCCTGTGCGGCGCCGTCACCTACACGTTCGAGGGACCCGCGCTGTGGGTCGCGCATTGCCACTGCGAGAGCTGCCGGCGCAACACGTCGTCCGCCTTCACGACCTATGTAGGCGTACCGCGGGCGGCCTTGCGCTTCACCGGGACCGACCCTGCGGTCTATGGCTCCTCGCCCGGCGTGCGGCGGCTGTTCTGCCCCGCATGCGGGGCACCCGTGGCCTATGAGTCGGACAGGTACCCCGGCGAGATCCACGTCTATCTCGCGGCGCTTGAAGACGGCACGGGGCTGGTGCCCACGTCCCATGTCTTCGCCGGCGAGCGGGTGCCCTGGGTCACGCTGGGCGATGACCTGCCGAAATATCTCGGGGAATCGAGCGGCCCGCGGCTCGAGGACTGAACCGGCTCACAGCCGCATGAGCACGACGCCGGTCAGGATCAGCGCGCCCGAGACCCAGCGGATCGCGCCCGCCTTCTCACCGAGCAGGAAGACGCCGATCAGCATGGCGAAGAGCACGCTGGTCTCGCGCAGCGCCGCGACGAGG
>NZ_JBZSYN010000088.1:0-10636 GCF_058622915.1 Thermohalobaculum sp.
GAGGGCCAGGCTCTGGCTCAATGACGGCTCCTGCATCCGGTTGCGCCCGGAGCGGCCGAACCATGTCTGGTCCTACGACTTCGTCCAGGACCGCACCCATGACGGCCGGCCCTACCGCACCCTCAATATCATCGACGGGCCCTGTCAGAGCAAACCGGCTTGAGCCGTCATTGGCCGGATCGTAGCCTCTCGCGATGAGCATCCCGAACCCGTTCCGCTATTTCAAGACGAGCCCAGAGGTCATCCGCCTGGCGGTAATGATGTATGTCCGGTTCCCGCTGTCGCTGAGGAATGTCGAGGACCTGCTGCACGAGCGCGGGATCGACGTCAGCCACGAGACGGTGCGTTTCTGGTGGAACCGGTTTGGGCCGATGTTCGCGGCTGAGATCCGGCGCAGGCGTGTTGAACGGATGCGGAGCTTCTCGAATTGGTGCTGGCATGTCGACGAACTGTTCGTGAAGATCAATGGCGAGCGCAACTACCTCTGGCGCGCCATCGATCACGAGGGCGAGGTGCTGGAAGCCGTCGTTACGAAACGTCGGAATAGGAAGGCGGCATTGAAATTCCTCAGGAAACTGATGCGCCGGTACGGCCAACCCGAGCGGATGGTCACGGATCGGCTTCCATCGTATCGGGCGGCACTGACGGAAATCGGAGCGGCGAATCTGCAGGCGACCGGTCGCTGGCTCAATAACAGGGTCGAGAATTCGCACCTGCTATTACGACGACGAGAGCGAGCCATGCTCCGCTTCCGTCGTATGCGGAGCCTGCAGAAGTTCGCCGCCGTCCAGTCCTCCGTCTACAACCATTTCAACCACGAACGCAGCCTCTCCAGCCGAGACGTCTTCAAGCTCAACCGCACTGCCGCTCTCGCCGAGTGGCGTCAGCTCGGCGCGGCCTGACACTCGGCTTTCTAGGGGAAACTGAGACTGGTTCGCATTGGTCTGACAGCACCGCCAGCGACGCCGGCAACCTGTCTCCGTTCGCAGACCGACGCCTCAACCGCCCGGAACAGGGCTGCTTTCTCGCCTCATTTCCCATTCGCCGGGTCTGGCTTGCGCCGCTATCCGGGCGCTTACAGCCAGCGCTCCGGGCCCAGTCTCCGCTCGTCGGATGCGAAGGTGGGTTTGGTCGATAACAGGGAATTGCCGCCATTTCGGCCGCGATAACAGGGTCGGCGCGCCGGTAGGCGCGCAACCAACTGTCCGACGTCAGCGCCTTCGGCACATCTGATGTGACTTCGCAATGGAGTGTATCCGGCTCGTCGCAACCGCCAAGGAGTGGTGATGAGACAAAACCGGGGCCGGAAAAGCCCGGAAAAGCCGTCTATAGAGAAGGTCATCAAGGGCATCCGCCGGGCGATGCGCCAGGGGTATTCGCCGGAGGAGAGTGAGCAGTTGAGCGCCAGCAGTTCCAGGTTCTCTCAACGACGGCCGAGGACCCTGGCGGGCGCCGAGATCCTTCTGCTCAACCGGACATGGTCGCCTTCAGTCCGTTAATGACGTCCCATACGTCCTGTTCCACGGGCGATCTCGCGCCCACGAGCCGCAGTGCAGTGACCGACAGCGGCGTACTCCTGAACAGATGGCTCAGATTGGTGAGATTTCCGGCCGCGATCTCCGCCGCCGCCAGGGACAGCGGCACCCAGGCGACGCCGACGCCGGCAAGGGCAAGTTGCAGCCCGGCCAGGGTCAGGGCCGTTTCGGCCTTCGGCCTCAGGACCATCTGCAGACGAAGCTTCGGCAGGATTTCCCGGCTCATCACCTTGCCGAAGAACACGTCGCCCGGATACAGGACCACCGGTACTTCGCCACTGCGATATTGCTCGTTCAGATCGTCGAGTGCATCGGTCGCGTAGACCGGGACCAGATCCTCGCGACCGAAGTCGCACTCCTCCAGGAACGAGTGCTCCAGTGGCAGATCCTCGTCGGGCACTCGGTAGGTCAGTGTCAGGTCGGCCTGCTTGGTCAGCAGGAAGGCGAAGCATTCGTCCCGGTTGGCAGAAAGGAGCCGCACACTCGCCTCCATGTCCGCCGACAGCCGCTTCACGACCGACGGCGCAATCGACGTGGTGACAGCGTGCTGGCACGCGATGACGACCCGGTTGCCCGTCTTTCGACCCCTCTGGCGCAGGTCAAAAAGCAGGTCGCGAAAGCCTGAGACGAGGATTTCCAGGCGCTCGCGCTGGTCGGCGATCTCGGGCCGGATCTGGGCCGGCTTGCGACGCCTGTCGAGCACTTCAACCCCGAGATATTCCTCGATCGCGCGGATCCGGCGCGACAGGGCGGGCTGGCTCAGATAGCATTGTTCGGCGGCACGGGTCAGCGACCCCGCCTTGATCAGCGAAAGGATATCTTCGATCCATTCGTATCGCACGTCGAGTCCTATTATGCGATTGTTGCATGATAGGTCAGCAAATTTGCATTTGCAATCCGCCCACAGCGGCGCCACGGTTCGGTTGGCGCATCATAGAAAGGGAGGATCCAATGCATCTCGCGCGGTTCCCAAGGATTCACCTGGCGCATCTGCCGACGCCGCTCGAGCCATTGAAGCGGCTTTCAAGCGAACTTGGCGGGCCGGAGATCTGGATCAAGCGCGACGATTGCACAGGCCTGTCGACCGGGGGCAACAAAACCCGAAAGCTGGAATTCCTGATGGCCGAGGCGCAGGCGACCGGCGCCGACATGGTGATGACCCAGGGTGCCACCCAGTCCAACCATGCCCGCCAGACGGCGGCCTTCGCAGCGCGTCTCGGGATCCCGTGCCATCTGTTGCTCGAGGACCGCCGGGGCTCGGACGACCCCAACTATAATCACAACGGCAACGTGTTCCTGGATTTCCTGCACGGCGCAACGGCGGAAAAGCGGCCCGGCGGGCTCGACATGAACGCGGAGATGGAGGCGGTCGCCGAGCGGTTCCGCGCCCAAGGGCGCAAAGTCTACACGATCCCCGGCGGCGGCTCGAACCCGACCGGCGCCCTAGGCTATGTCAACTGCGCGATGGAACTGGTCGCCCAGGCCAACGACCGCGACCTCGTCATCGATCACATCGTCCATGCCACCGGCAGCGCCGGCACCCAGGCCGGCCTGATCACTGGCTTGAAAGCCATCAACGCCAACATCCCGTTGCTCGGCATCGGCGTGCGCGCGCCCAAGGACAAGCAGGAAGAAAATGTCTTCAAACTGGCGACGGCGACGGCCGAAAATCTGGGCTGCCCGGGCGTCGTCACGCGCGGCGACGTGGTCGCCGACTGCGGCTATGTCGGCGAGGGCTACGGC
This sequence comes from Thermohalobaculum sp., assembly GCF_058622915.1. Lineage (NCBI taxonomy): Bacteria > Pseudomonadati > Pseudomonadota > Alphaproteobacteria > Rhodobacterales > Paracoccaceae > Thermohalobaculum > Thermohalobaculum sp. The sequence continues at coordinate 3,279 of NZ_JBZSYN010000088.1, forward strand.
ATCCCCGCCCCCGACACCATCGAGGCGATCGAGATGTTCGCCCGGCTCGAAGGAATTCTGCTCGACCCGGTCTATTCGGGGAAGGGGGCGGCCGGCCTGATAGACCTTGTCCGCAAGGGCCGGTTCAAGGCCGGTCAGCGGGTCGTCTTCGTCCACACGGGTGGTTCCGCGGCCCTGTTCGGCTACACTGCCGAGTTCGATTTCGGCAGTTCCGGCCAGATGGCGGCACAGTAGCGACGTCAGGGAAGCCGGCAATGAAACTCCGGCCCTTCAACGGCAACTTCACGCAGCAAGAGCCGATCGGCGAAGACGGCATCGCGGCGGCTCTCGACGTGCTCCGGTCCGGTCGCCTGCACCGGTACAATGTCGTCGGCGCCGAGCCTTCCCAAGCCGCGCTGCTGGAGCGGGAATTCGCCGCCTACCAGGGCAGCCGGTACTGCCTCGCCTGCGCGTCGGGGGGCTATGCACTGCACATTGCGCTGCGGGCGGCGGGCCTGCAACCGGACGAGCCGGTGTTGACCGCCGCCTTCACGCTCGCGCCGGTGCCGGGCGCCATCGTCAACGCCGGCGGGCGGCCGGTGTTCGTCGAGATCACGCGCGATCTCGTGATCGACATGGACGATCTTCAGCGCAAGATCGCACATAGTGGCGCCCGCTTCCTGATGATGTCCTACATGCGCGGCCATCTGCCCGACATGGATGCGCTCGCCGCGATCGTCGCCCGGCACGACCTCGTCCTGATCGAAGACTGCGCGCACACCATGGGCGCATCCTGGACCGGCCGCAAAAGCGGCACCTTCGGCGTGGCGAGCTGCTTCAGCACCCAGACCTACAAGCACATGAACTCCGGCGAGGGCGGTCTGCTCACCTCGAACGATCCCGAACTGATGGCAAGGGCGATCATGATGTCGGGGTCCTACATGCTCTATGAGCGCCATGGCGCCGCGCCCGATCCATCGGCGTTCGAGAACATCAGGCTCAACACCCCGAACTTGTCGGGCCGCATGGACAACCTGCGCGCCGCGGTCCTGCGGCCGCAGCTCGCTGCCCTCGACAGCAATGTCGAGCGCTGGAACGAGCGCTACCAGATGGTCGCGGCGAGGCTGCGCCATGCGAGCCCGATCTACCTGCCGGTGCGCCCGATGCAGGAACGCTATGTCGGCAGCTCGATCCAGTTCCTCGTCCCCGGCATCACCGCCGAGGCGGCACGCCGCTTCGTCTCCGACTGCGCCCAGCTGGGCGTCGAGCTGAAATGGTTCGGCAATGCCGAGCCGGTCGGCTTCACCAGCACCCACCGGAGCTGGCGCTACGTCGACCCGCAAGCCCTGCCGGCGACGGACGAAATTCTTTCCGGGCTGTTCGACATGCGCATCCCGCTGACCTTCTCGGTCGCGGACTGTGCGCACATTGGCAACATCATCGCCCAGGCGGCGGCGAACCTCGCCGCGCAGGAGGCAACGGAATGAGCGGGGCGGCGAGAATGCGATGCATCGGCGTTCTCGGCGGCATGGGGCCGCAGGCCACCGTCCTGCTGATGTCGCGCGTCATCGCAATGACCCGGGCCAGCAACGACTGCGACCACGTGCCGATGCTGGTTGACAACAATCCCCAGGTGCCGTCGCGCATCGAGGCGATCGTCGAGGGGACCGGCACGGACCCGGGGGCGGAGCTGGCTCGGATGGCGCGTGGCCTGGCGGCGGCGGGTGTCGAAGCGCTGGCGATGCCCTGCAACAGCGCGCACCATTTCGCGCCCCGGCTGCGCGAGGCGGTGCAGATCCCGCTGCTCGACATGGTCGAGCTGTCGGCCGACCATCTCGCCGGCATGGACTGGCCGGCCGGGGCCGGCGCGGGCCGCCGGATCGGCATGCTGGCCTCGCCGGCGATCGGCATCGCGAAGGTGTTCGAACCCGCCTTCGCCGCCCGCGGGCTGGAGCCGGTCTACCCGCGCGCGCCGCGGCGGCTGCTCGGGTGCATCAAGGAGATCAAGGCGGCTGGGCCCAGCGACGCCGCCAGGAGTATGCTTCGCGAGACTGCGGCCGAACTGCGCGCGGTGGGCGTCGATGTCCTGCTCGTCGCCTGCACCGAGCTCTCGATAATCGCCGACAGCCTTCCCCGCGATGTCCCCGTCCTCGACACCATCGACGTCCTGGCCGCCGCCGTGGTCGCTTTCTCCACCGGCGCCGCGCCCCGGGGACAGCGCGACGACACCGGACACCGACCGCGCGAGAGCGGTCTAGCTACGTGGCGATCCCTCGTCCAGGGCGGGTCGCTTTCGTCTCCGAGAGGAGTTTCGAGCAACTGCCGAACCGATGGCGTGTCGTCGGACTCGGCTCTCTAGAAGCACGCGTGAACAGGAGGTAGCAATGAAGGGTAAAGGTATAGGCGCAGTCCTCGGCGGTCTCGCCGTCGCAGCCTTAGTGGCGACGGCGGCGCAGGCGGCCGACAGAGTGATCATCGGCACCTTTGGCGATCCGGTGCCGGAGCAGATGGCCGCGCACGACGGCACGCTGAAGTCCGTGACCGGATGGAACATCGACTGGCGCAAGTTCGAGTCCGGCACCAACGTGATCGCGGCAATGGCTTCCGGCGACGTCAAGCTGGCCGAGCTCGGCTCCTCGCCCTTCGCCATCGGCGCGACGCAGGGCGTCGACATGGAGGCCTTCATGGTCGACTACGTCATCGGCACGTCGGAGTCGCTTATCGTGCGCGACGGAACCGGCATCAAGACGCTGGCCGACCTGAAGGGCAAGCGGGTCGCGACACCTCTGGGGTCGACCTCGCATTTCTCGCTGATGGGCGCTCTGAAGCACGCCGGGATCAAGGAGAACCAGGTCACGATCATGGGGATGTCTCCCGACCAGATCGTCGCCGCCTGGCATCAGAAGGCAATCGACGCCGCCTTCGTCTGGCCACCGGCGCAGACCGAGATCCTGAAGACCGGCAAGCGCCTGCTCGGCGCCGACACGACGGCCAAGTGGGGCTATCCGACCTTCAACGTCTGGGTCGTTAACAAGGAGTTCGCGAAAAGCCACAAGAAGTCGCTGGTTGCCTTCATGAAGGCGGTCAACACGGCGAATGAGGCCTACCTCAAGGATCCCAAGGCCTGGACCCCGGACAGCCCGCAGATCAAGGCGATCGCCGCCCAGACGGGCGCCGATCCGAGCAATATTCCGGTGACCCTGGAGGGCTACAAGTTCCTGCCCCTGTCCGAGCAGCTCAAGCCGCAGTGGATGGGCGGCGGCATTGCCAAGGCAACGAAGGAAACGGCCGCGTTCTTGAAATCCGCCGGCCGGCTGGGCAAGGTCTTGAACAATTACTCTCGCGCCATCACGACCGAATACCTGAAAGCGGCCGTGAAGTGATCTAGCGGCAGCCAGCCGCCGCAAATGTCCCGGCCGCTGCGCCGCAGCGGCCGGGACGATACAGGGAGGCAGCGGTTACGATGGGCCTGAAAATCGAGAATGCATCGGTCGTCTATCCTGGCGTCGACGGGCGGCCTCCAACGGAAGCCCTGCAGCGGATCAATCTGGAAATCGCCGATGGCGAGTTTGTCGTGGCGCTGGGTGCCTCCGGGTGCGGGAAGTCGACGCTCCTGAACCTCATCGCCGGGTTCCTCGCCCCGACCGACGGCCGGATCCTTCTGGACGGCGCCGACATCGAGGGACCGGGCGCCGACCGCTCGGTGGTCTTCCAAAAGCACGCCCTGCTGCCTTGGCTCACGGTCCGCGAAAATGTGGCTTTCGGCCTGATGCTGCAGGGCCACGCCAAGAAGGCCCGCTACGAGGTCGCCGAGCGTTTCATCGGCTTGCTCGGCCTAGAGGGCTTCGAGAACTCGCCGGTCTACGCACTGTCGGGCGGCATGCAGCAGCGGGTCGGCATCGCCCGGGCGCTCACCTGCGATCCGAAGCTGCTGCTGATGGACGAGCCGCTTGGCGCGCTCGACGCGCTGACCCGCGAGAAGGCTCAGGAACTGATACTGAACATCTGGAATGACACCGGCAAATCGGTTTTCTTCATTACACACAGCGTCGAAGAGGCCCTGTTCATGGGCACCAAGCTGGTCGTGATGTCTCCGCGCCCCGGCCGGATCGCGCATACTTTCGACCTGGAGTTCTCGAAACAGTTCCTTGACGGGCGCAGCGCGCGAACGGTCAAGGCTTCCCCCGAGTTCATCGAGATCCGCGAGAAGGTGCTCGGCATCATCTTCGCGGATGAGGAGTTCGCATGACCGACGCGAGCAAGAAGAAATCAACCGGTTCCCAGTCTCTCGTGGTCGGCATTTTCAAGCGGCTGGCGCGCGGACGGCCGACACGGCCCGGCGAAACCTATGGCGTCCCGGGGTCCGGCGACAGCATGGTGTTGAGCATAGCGACGATCTTCACACTGCTGTTCTTCTGGTGGCTGGTCACGACCATGGGCTGGGTCGCACCGCTTTTCGTACCCTCGCCGCAGGCCGTTGCCGGAAAATTCATCTCCGTGTGGAACAACGGCTTCACGGGGTCACCCTTGTGGGAGCATATCGCGATCTCGACAGCGCGCGTGTTCAGCGCCTTCCTGCTCGCCTGCGCCATCGGGATTCCTCTTGGCATTGCCATGGGCATCAGCCCGGTGATCCGCGGCATTTTCGATCCGCCGATCGAGTTCTACCGACCGATTCCGCCGCTTGCCTACCTGCCACTGATGATCATCTGGTTCGGCATAGGCGAAACTTCGAAGGTGCTGCTGATCTTCCTGTCGGTCTTCGCGCCGGTTGCTCTGGGCGCGCGTGCCGGGGTGCGCTCGGCGGCGATCGAGCAAATTCACGCCGCCTACTCCTTCGGCGCCACCCGCTGGCAGGTGGTGCGGCATGTCATCCTTCCCTCCGCGATGCCCGAGATCCTGACTGCGATGCGTATTGGCATCGGCTTCGGCTGGACCACCCTGGTGGCTGCCGAGATGGTCGCCGCCACCCAGGGGATCGGCTACATGGTGCTGTCGGCGTCGCAATTCCTGCAGACCGCGGTGGTCATCATGGGGATCATCGTGATCGCCGCCATCGCCTATCTTTTCGACATGCTGATGCGCTTCTGCGAACGCAAGATCGTGCCGTGGAAGGGCAAGATGTAATTCGGCTCAGGCTCATGATCCCCGGGCCGACAGTGGGGCGCCCCTCGACAATTGCTCAGTGGCAAAGACCGGAGGTTCGCCAAGCCAGGCAATGACCTCGGCCAGCCCGTCGCGTTGCCGGCGCTCGGATCAAAGAACCGGATCAGCCGGCCCGAGCGGCCTGGGGCGCCCCATCGGGAAAGTTGCCAAGGGCAGCGTTCGGTCAAAGCTGGCACGGCGAGACGGGCGCATCACTCTGAGCTGCCTGGACGCGTGAATTCGGCGTGGTTCGGCCGTATCGCCAAGCCCGGCGCATCGGCGGCGACAGGTCGAATTCTCCCGCTTGGGGGTCACGTGGACGGGCGACTCCGGGCAAAGTTGTCGTCACCCCTCCCTCGAGCAAGGCGACCCGGCACGTGCCCGAGCGAAGACGACCCGTTTCCAGCAAAGACCTGTTTCGCCCCGGTGGCATCCTGGGTCCCCGAGATGCACGGGTCTCCGGGTGCTCCGACCGCCTTCGGCCGCTACCGCATGCACTCAAGGCGCGTATGGGCCATTCTGCGCACAAGATCGGCCTCCTGAATCGGGGCCGGGCCGGGGCCGCGCCAGATTGCTTCGCCCCATGTCGGCAGCGATGATGTTCATCCCACCCGGGTGCCGGCTGTGCGGTCAAATCAACCGAAAGATTGCCGGCGGATGATCTATTTCTAAGCCCTCAAAATATCGACAATTTCTTGCCAAAATCGCGCCACGGTCACCGAGTTATTATTAACCTTAATGCTTCATTAGAATTGCATATGGGTGAAAGCGGTGTCCTGCGTAGTCGACCTCACTAGTCGTCTCAAGCCGGCGTTGCCGGCGCGTCTGATGCATCCGGCCGGTGTCACATTGCCGATGGACAGCCCAAGGGATGCGGATTTTCTCGTGCCCGAGATTCGCGGCGCGATCTGTACCGGCACATACAGCTCCGGACTGATCGATCTCCTGCCCGACGCGGTTCGGCCCGGCGATCGCGTGCTGGTGATCGGCGCGGGCCTTGGAGTCATTTCGACCCTTGTCGCGAAGTGTCCCGGGATTGACCGGGTGCTGGCGCTCGAAGCGGACGCGACGCTCGTACCCTATCTCGAGCGCGTGCATGCGCTAAATGGCGTCGGCTGGGTCGAAACCCTCAATGCGACACCAGGGTGCGGGAACCCAGGATCGGTTCCTTTCTATGGACGGCGGGACCTGCGAACCTCCTCGACGGTGCCCCAGCCCGCCTGGCAGAGGGAAACGACGGTTCCGGTGGTCGATTTGGATCTCGTCGTCGCCGAGGAAGAGATCACCCTGATCGTCTGTGAGGCTCCGACGCCCTTTCCCGGCATCCTAAGCGTGATTCAGGCCGGCGCCGTTGAGCGCCTGGCGATCGACGCGGAGGCGAGCTGGCCGGATTGCGCGAACTGGGACGAAATCATGATCTACGTCCTCCGGCGCGGCCTTGCGGTCAAGCACGCCGGCACCTCGCTCTTGCTCAGTCGCGAAGGCGCCTTTGCGCCCGGGCGGCAGGCGCACGTCAAGCGAGCTTTGAAAACGGGCACCTGAGGCGCCGCGCGGCCGGCCGGCCACGGCCGTCTGGTACCGCCGCGGAAATCACGTGCAGCACCTTTTGCCCGACCCAAGTGCTGCTCCGGGGACATGATGCCGGCCCGACGAGCCGAGGCCAATCTCTCGAAGCAGAGACGCGTTCCGATTGCACAGATTTTTTATTGCCGTGATTTCAATGTGTTACGAAGATGTGCAATGTGCACACCCCGTCGCCATCGGGTCGCGGGCCCCCTGAAGCGACTCCCGATCCGCCTGCATCGTATCCATCGGTGCCCACGGCGTTGGCACATTCGGGCGGGGTGAACAGGTCGACGAGCCGGCCTCAGGGCGCCCGCTGCAACAGGCGGGCCGCAAGCGCCAGGGAACGGGACCAAAAGCCGGCGCTCGTGGTGATCGCGGGCGCATCGCGATCCTGCCCGCAATGACGGCAGCGTCTCCTTTTGGCCTTTCGGCGCAACGCCAAGCCAGCCCGCTGGCGAGCATTGCACCTGCTGCTTTGCGCTGGCGGTTGCGCAGCGGCCTAAAACGGATTCAGTGCTGCCTTCGCGTTAGCAGGCTGTTGAAGAACTCTCCCGGAAGGCCTTTAGGACGGCCTCGTCGCCTCGGTGGTAGGCGAACTCGATCTCGAGCGATCCATCTTCGAGCAGTTCGGCGGACCCGTCGCCGGTGACCTCGTCCATTTCGTCGAA